>JAUPKV010000102.1 GCA_030837265.1 Methanobacteriota archaeon | reverse complement strand
TGCTCGGTCTGCCTGTAGTCCCAACGGTTGCAATCTGGGGAGTCGGGCTCGATGAGGTAGTACTCGTAGCCCTTGCAGAGAAGGAAAAAACCCAGAAACACCACCGAATAGAATACAGCCATTGGATTCAGGAAGCTTTATCCAAGATGGACCATTCATTCCCACAACTTTTACCAGGCGTAAAGACTGCAGCGCTTTTGAATGATGCAGAGTTTGTAGAGCTGTGCTGTATGCCGCCTGAGGCTCATGCTGTCCTCTCTTCAGCCAGGAAGCTAAGGCAGAATCTTGAGCTGGAACATGGAATTTCAGTACCGGATACAATTGCAAGAGACCTGTATGGGGAAGCCGGATATATCGTAGACAGCGTGGTCACGAGGTTTGAGCCCGAAAAGAGTATAAGGGAAAGGATAGATTCAGTGCTCACCTCACCATATTTCGGGATTTTTGTACTTATATCTGCCCTGCTTCTAACTTTTCTCCTTGTTTTCCGAGTAGGGGGCTTCCTTGAGAACTGGATTGTAAACGACTTGTTTGAGCCCCATATACTACTGCCTATAGAGAATATAACTGCAGGCATGTCCCCCCTTCCAAGAAACGTCATCCTGTATTCTCTCAGGGGAGTGGAAGCCGGATTTGCAATAGCAATCCCTTACATTGCAGTATTCTATGCAATCCTTTCAATATTCGAAGATTCGGGCTATTTGACCAGAGCGGCTTTTCTCCTGGACAACCTAACTCATAAACTTGGACTTCACGGGAGAGCTGTGATCCCTCTTGTCCTTGGTTTTGGCTGTAATGTCCCAGCAATTATGGCAGTACATGCTCTTGGAACACGGCGGGAAAAGCGGATAGCTTCCCTTCTTATATCTCTTATTCCTTGTTCGGCCAGGACAGTTATCATCCTGGGGCTTGTGGGGACTTTTGTTGGCTTCTGGCCGGCGGTTTCAATTTACATATTGGAGATCTTTATCATTGCCTCCATGGGCTGGGTCCTCGGAAAAAGTCTTCCAGGTCAGAGAAGCGGTTTTATAATGGAAATGACCCCCCTCAGAAAGCCGGAACTCAAATCTACCCTCATGAAAACCTGGATGAAAAGTAGGGAGTTTGTATTTATTGCTTTTCCACTTCTGCTGCTAGGAAGTGCGTTTCTCGGGATTGTTGATTCATTGGGCCTGCTTTCGATCTTCCAGAATTTTGTAGAACCTATATCTGTTGGCATTCTGGGCCTTCCTGCATTTGCTGCAACAGCTCTTGTGTTTGGGATTCTCCGAAAAGAAATGGCTCTCCAGATCCTGGCAGTTCTTGCAGGCACAGCCAACTTTGCAGCCGTAATGACACCTGTCCAGATGTACCAGTTTGCAGTAATCACAACCATTTATATGCCATGCATTGCAACGATTGCTGTACTGAAGCACGAGCTTGGAATGAAAGATACGGTCTCGATAGTTATTTTCACTGCGATCCTGGCACTTGTTGTTGGTATTCTGATTCGAATATTCGGGCCTGCTTTCATCTGAGTTTTTTCGTCCTTCTGAGTTTTTTTAGCCTTTATTTACCGCAAAATATTTATATTTAGCATATCGTGTTTATCGCAATGACCCGAATTACAAATCACTTACACAAAAACGTGTTAAGTGTTATTATGGATATTCTGGAAATGGATCATTTCCGGGAGCCTGAAATTGAAGAGGTTCATTTTTTCCTTGAAAGCACCGGAACACATGGCTCTATAGTTCATGAAAATGCAGTGGAAATGGACTGCACGTCCTCCAAAATTCAATCGAGGGAGAACGTATTATTCGATCTCGAGAATCCTTTTCCGGCCATTAACTAACACTTTCTTAACTTCATACCCCTGAATGAAATCCAAAACCCACTTAACCCATCTTATTTTGAGTCAGTTTTGGATTTCATGCCTTTATTTTGTAAAGATTTCTCTCCTAAAAACACCCATATTTTGCAGTAAAAAGGTAGTTTTTAGTAATTTTTAGATTCACACTATTTTTCTTTTTCCTTTCTTTTTTCAGGTAATTTTTAATAATCATTTTCAAAAATATTTATAAACTAGATCTTACTTTATTATTTAGAGCAATAAAACTGGAATTAGAGCTATATAAGGATAAAATAGAAGTATCGATTACCATATATATATAAAGCAAGATTACATGTAGTGTACACACTGTTTAAACTTGTCTGACTGGTCAAATTATTAGACTGTGCTGATGTGCCTGCTATGAAAAAGTGCAGGTAATCAGGAAATCGGACCCGAGTTATCAAGAGGGATTTTATGAGAACTGGACAGAGGGACGTGCACAATACCCCTAAAAGGCGGCTGTCAATTAGTTATGAGGAGCTCGAAACCCTCAAGAAATCAATTAAGGTTTCGGTAATCAATGAGTTGCGCGCTGAAATGGAAAGCTTTTCGGATCAGGAATCTTTAAAGGACACCGTACTTTCGGAAATCCGGACCGAACTAATGGGAATTCCCAATCCTTCTTTACTCAAGGCTTCAATTCTTAATGACCTGAGAACGGAATTGAAGGCTCCCAGAAACGACCTTGAAGCGGCTGATCGACGACTGAAAGAAATTGTAGGGGTTCAGGACGGGCTTATTCGGGAATTACTTGATCAGAAAACCATTATAAGAAAACTGGAAACTGAGATCGAAAATTTAACAAAGAAACTTGAAGAAATGAAAAATACTCTCCAGGCACCAACTCCTGCTTTTTCCTTTATCCCCCATGAAGACCCTTTGGACCTGCCCCCTCTTTCTAAAAAACCGAAGCATGCTCCTGAACTCCGAAAAAAAACTCCCGCAGCATATGAAATGATTGAATTCAGAGAAGCCCCTGCCTCACTGCCAGGTACCGGTGCAAAAGTAAATCTGAAGTTTAGAGAAATTGAGCCAGAAGAACTTGATGATGCAGAAACTGAAGCAAAATGTGAGTATATTATTGCCGAGAGTGGAGATAAAAGACGGTTTAAAGGAAGTATTCCCCAGCAGCAGCCGATGAGAATGGAAGCCTTAAGACAATCTTCACCCAGACAACCTGCTTTGAGACCGCCTGTTCCTTCAAAGGCAGATTCTGTAAGAACAAAATCTGCAGATGACCATAAGTGTGAATATATAATTGCTGAAAAAGTCTCAAAAAAACATATAATTGAGGAGTCCGTGGACTTAAGAGAACACGAAGACGCAGAAATAATCACCTGCTGCCGGAAGAGTTCCAGGACACATTAACTAAAAAAACAGAAAAGCCATATCCTCTTCAAAATAGTAGGGTAAAAAGTAAATTTTTCATATATGACTCACATTCAAGAATTTAACAACGTTTGAAAAACATACGCATAAAACCCATTCAACTTTAAAATTGTGCGATAAAATTATTGTAATTTTTTTGGTAGAAAATTTTTCCTTGAATGCGAAGAGGATACGAAAATCCCTCAAAAACGCGAATGCAGAGGTCTTCTGTGTATATAAAAGAGCTAGAATTCGTCAACTTCAAGTCATTCGGAAAAAAAGTAAAAATTTCCTTTTATAATGACTTTACCACTATCTCTGGTCCGAATGGAAGTGGAAAGTCAAACATCATAGATGGGATTCTCTTTTCGCTGGGGCTTACCAGTTCGAGAACTCTTCGGGCTGAGAAACTTACTGACCTCATATATAATGGCGATGAGGCAAAAAAGCCTGATTTTGCCCAGGTAACTATTCGTTTTGACAATACTGACCGCAAATTGCCTCTGGAACTTGACGAGGTTGAGATCTCAAGAAAGGTTCGGCTGACTAAAACCGGGTACAACAGCTACTTTTATTTCAATGGAAAAGCTGTTACTCTTGGAGAGATACATTTCCAGCTTGCTAAAGCCGGTATAACGCCAGAAGGTTACAATGTTGTCATGCAGGGAGATGTTACTCAGATCATCTCAATGACTTCTCTGGATAGGCGAAGAATTATTGATGAAATTGCAGGGGTTGCGGAATTTGATGACCGAAAACAAAAAGCTCTCGGAGAACTGGAAATTGTCAGGCAGCAGATAGAACGCGTAGATATAATTCTGGAAGAAGTACGAACCCAGCTCAAGAAACTTGAAGGGGAACGTGACCAGGCCTTAAAGTACCAGGCTCTCAAGGCTGAAAAAACCAGATTTGAAGGCTATATTCTGTTATCCAAACTCAAGGATGCCAGAACCGAACTAAAAAATATCGATAAGGAGCTTTCAGGAAAGGAAGAGCATCTTGAGAAAGTTCAGGTTCTACTGAACGATAGACTTCAGGAATTGCAGTCCCTAGAAGATGCTCTGGAAAGACTTTCCCTTGAAATCCGGAAAAAAGGTGAAGATGAACAGCTCCAGGTCAAGCGGGAAATAGAAGAGTTGAAAGGAGATATTTCGCGTTGTGTAGACAGTATTGAGCTTTCGGAATCCGAGCTTGAAGACGCTGATACGCGGCGCAGGAAAGCCTTTGTGGAAATAGATACCACCAAGGGCAAAATCAGGGAGCTGGAAGAGAAAATCGAAGCCGAGAACCTGAGAAAAGATAGCATTTCCTCCGAACTCTCAGATCGAAAGACGGAGCGCATATTGCTCCAGAGCAGGATAGCAGACGTTGACGCAAAATTTGCAGTGTCAAGGGATGAGCTCATGGCTGCCAGAAAGACGCTTGAGGATATTAAAAATGAGAAAAATGAGCTTATCAGAACAGAAGATCGGCTTCTTGATGCCCTCCGGAGAAAGTCATCGGAACTCCGGGAGATCGAAAACCAGATCCGAGACGCAGAAGCAGCAGTTACAACTTCTGACAGTGACACACTTTCTGTCAAATATGAAATTGAGAAACTTTCAGAAAATTTAGAATCCCTTATCCGAGACCGTGATGATATCGAGAGCAGTCACTCCAGGATTAAGGAAGATATCCGGAAAATCGAAAGCAAGCTTCATGGTCTCCAGCAAGAATATGCTATTACGGAGGCAAGAATTAGGGCCTCTGAGCAGGGAGGAGGATATTCCAAGGCTGTCGAAATGGTAATCGGGGCTGCACGGCAGGAAGATCTCTTTGGGATCCATGGAACGATTGCTCAATTAGGAAAAGTGGACAGGCAGTATGCAACAGCTCTGGAAATTGCCGCCGGGAACCGGATGCAGGCAATTGTTGTAGATACTGACACCGATGCTGCCGAAGCAATCGAGTACTTGAAGCGTAGGAAAGGGGGACGGGCTACCTTCCTTCCTCTTAACAAAATGAAAGAATCCAGACGGCTTGGAAACCTTAGCTACGAGAATGGAGTAATTGGTTACGCAATTGATCTTATAGAATTTGATTCCGATTTTGAGCCGGCTTTCTGGTATGTTTTTCAGGATACACTGGTTATGAAAGACCTGGGCAGCGCCCGTCGTCTTATTGGAAAGGCGAGAATGGTTACACTTGAAGGTGAACTCCTGGAAAAAAGCGGCGCAATGGTAGGAGGTTCTATATCTTCAAAATCAGGAATTTATTTTGCAGCTGCAGAGAAAGATAAACTTATTGAGCTCGCAAATGAGATAAGTTCTTTAGATGCCAGCCGAACTGCAGCTATAGGGAAGCAGGACAGTATTGAAAGTCACCTGTTCGAATTGAGCCGGAAAATCCGGGATTCTGAGGCTACGATCTCGCGAAAAGAGCACCAGCTTGAAGAAATAGCAGGCAGGGAAGCAAAATTAGCAGAACTTCTTGAGGCTAAACAGGCAGACCTCAAAGCAATTGAAGATTCAAGGATAGCACTCAGGACTGAGATGGATAAAGCTATTTCGGAAAAAGCCGAAAAAGAAGAAGTAATATCCGGACTTGAAACGCAAATTTCCGAAATCGAGAAAAAACTTGCAGACTCCCCTCTACCGGAAATCAACAAAAAGTTGGAATTTGTCGACCAGGAAAGTCGACGGCTTGAGGGCAGAATCCGGGATACCGAAGCAAGTTTGAATGCCCTGCAGCTTGAAAAGGAGTATGCTGAAAAGAATATTGCCGATGCAAAGGAGCTTATCAGGGATATTGAAGAAAAGAAAGCATCCAGGCTGCAAAAGGTAGGGTCCTTGAAGATAAAGATAAAAGAACTTGAAGAAAAGCTTGAGGAAAAGAAAAATCGGGAAATCCAGCTTTCTGATGAACTTGTGGAGCTTCAAAAAGAAAGAGAAAGTGTTCAGGCCGAATATGGGGCAGTAAAACGCCGGGTAAATGTTGCTACAACTACCCTGGAAAAGGCAAAACAGCAGGTAATTACCCTTACAGCTACAAAAAACGCCCTTCTTGACCAGGAAAAACATTTTGAAGAAGAAGTCCGGAGAAGAGGTATAGAGGAGACTGACGAGGTTCCGAATTACGAAACGGTTTACATGCGAATACAGGCAATCGAAGAAGCCCTAAAAAGGCTTGAGCCCGTAAATATGAGAGCAATTGACGAGTATAACGAAGTAGAACTCAGGTTTTCAGATCTGCAGGTAAAACGGGATACCTTATTTACTGAGAGGGAACAACTTCTTGAGCGCATCGATCAGTATGAGCAGCTGAAACGAGAATCCTTTATGGAAGCCTATATAGGTATTAATGCCAATTTTAAAGATATTTTCCACGAACTTTCCGATGGGTTGGGTGAGCTTCTACTTGAACATCCTGACGATCCTTTCGCAGGGGGTCTAATACTTCGGGCCCAGCCTAAGGAAAAGACCCTCCAGCGGATAGAGGCTATGTCCGGAGGAGAAAAAAGCCTTACAGCTCTTGCTTTCATTTTTGCTATTCAACAATACCGTCCTGCTCCATTTTATGCATTTGATGAGATTGATATGTTTCTGGACGGCTGGAACGTGGAAAGGGTCTCAAGACGGGTTAAATCCTCAGGCTCAAAAGTACAGTTTATAGTCGTCTCCTTAAGAAAACCTATGATCGAAGCTGCAAGCCGGATAATAGGTGTCACAATGCAGGAAAATAATATCACGAGCATTACCGGAGTGAAGCTCAATGGCTGAACTAGTTGACAATATCGGAGCGGTGCTCGAGGTCCCTGGATTTCAGGCTCGCAGTTCTCGTGAATCAAAGGACAATGAATCTGTTTTTTCAGAATCTGAATTGAATGGACTGCCATATACTCTTTCATGTATGGGAATTGATTGGGACAGCTTTAACATTTCGGAATTCGAGACATATGAGCCCCTGGGAATACTGGTTGACCTTGCCAAGGCGGGTAAGATCGATCCATGGGATATCGATATTATGCAGCTAACTGACAGCTTCCTGGGAAGAGTGACAGAGCTTAAGAAAATGGACCTGAGAATCTCCTCAAGAACACTGCTTTATTCTGCAGTCCTTCTGCGCATGAAATCATCGGGAATCTTTGGGATAGAGAAGGAAGAAGATGTTGAACTTTATTCTGATTTTTTTGATGAATTGGACTTACCCGAACCTGATGAATTCCCTATCCCAAAACTCCCGGTCCGTCGGGTTTCTACCCGACCGGTTACTCTCAATGAACTTATTCTTGAACTAAAAAAAGCTGAAAATACATTTTCCAGAAAAAATGAAAAGAATAAAGCTCGGCAGGTTGCAGGGGAACACGATATTTTAGCAGGTCCGCAGCTTACAACCGGAGACCTCCTGGGTATTGCACACGAAGAAACTATTAGCTCGCGGCTGGCGCTCATCTGGGCCAGGCTTGAAGAATTATTTAAGAATCAGCCATTAGTTACTCTATCCAGTTTTTTTGAGGCAAGTGAAGACCGGATAATGGATTATCTCTCTCTGCTTTTTCTTGCTTCAAACAGGAAAATCTGGCTTTATCAGAATAAGCTTTTTGGGGAACTATATATATATCCAGGAGAAGAATCCGGCTTTTCCACAGAGAATAACCATCCACTTTTTCACAATGTGAGGCCGGAAGTAAAAGATGGATTCTCAGGATATCAAATTATAAGCTCTTCGGAACCTGAAAAAATATTACCCGGGACATAGTTCCTACTGGTAATTTGACTGAATAATAGCCTTATTCTTTTTTGGAGTGAAACTTATGAGTGAGCTAGAAATTATCGAAGCGGCGCTTTTTGCTGCTGGAAGGGCAGTAAGTCTTGAGAAGCTTGCAAAAATAACAGGGAAGCCCAAAAAATCCGTTCTTAAGGTAGTACAGGAACTCATGGGGGCTTACTCTTCAAGAAGGTGCGGCCTTGAGATAATCGATCTTGGAGATCGTTATGTCATGCAGGTCAAGCCCGAATACTCCGAACTTATGCGAGAAATTGCTCCAAAAGAGCTCTCAGCCCCGAAACTTCGTACTCTTGCAATAATAGCCTATCACCAGCCTCTTCTCCAGTCAGACCTTATTGAAATGAGAGGCAGTGGGGCCTATGAACACATTAAGGACTTGATAGAGCGAGGATTTGTGGAGTCCGTACCCTGTGGGAGGAGCAGGCAGCTATCCACGACATCTCTTTTTGCTGACTATTTCGGACTTAAAAGAAATGATCCGAGAGCTATAAAGGAAAAAATCCTTGAACTTCTGAAGTCACAGGGCAGACAAAGTGAGATCGACCTGTGGTTACGAAAGAAAACAATTGGTGTGACCCCGATGTGCGAGTCTCTTCTGAGTATGTGCGGGATCAAAGATTACCTGGTTGTAAATGCATACTCACCTTCAAAAGAAGAAGTCTCCCGCTTGCTTGAAGTTGACGTGCTTGTAATTTCGGCCGGTTATATCGATACAGTACGGCAGTATTGTGACGGAGAAATTCTAGAAGTTCACTCGACAACTTTTGAGGACATTGCCGAGGCAGTTTCCTTAATAGCGGAAGAACTTCCGGATGATGTAGATCCTAAAACAGTTGAAATTACACTTAAGAATATAAAGGAAACAAAAGAGAGATATATTTCAGACGCTGTGCTTATTGAGCAAAAAGTAAAGCCTGCAACTGAAATGGTCTCAAGGATCGTAAATGATCTCTCTCTGGGGATTTCTTCTGAAGGTTTTCTTGTTGCTCCGGATTATGGAGTTTCGAAAAGTGGAGTAAGGATAGATAAAGGAGCTCAAATCCTGATACCTACCCATCGTAATGTGGAAGGAGATCTTCTTCAGAGGGTCTGTGAGAAGTATGATGCTATTCTCAAAGGATTAAAAAAGCTAGAGGAATAAGCATCTGAAAACCTATACCGCTGATACATTCGGCCTTGATTTTTTCGATCAAACTGGCGCCCTAAATTTAAGGTTTTCTGTTGTGTTTATAACCTATATATAAAGCATTTATATAGTATGCGGAGCATTTAACTATAGCTTTATATACCGTAAGAGAATATTACTTTTGCTTTATATCTTGAGGGTTGACAATGAGCGAATCTAGTATCAAGATCGAAAACGTGGTTGCATCAACCAAACTCGCTGAAGAATTCGATTTAACTGTTATCGAATCTGAGTTTGAGGGAGCTGAATATAACAAGCAGAAGTTTCCCGGACTCGTATACAGGGTTTCGGATCCCAAAGCTGCATTCCTTGTATTCACATCTGGAAAAGTTGTCTGCACAGGTGCAAAAAATGTTAATGATGTGCATACAGTTATAGGTAATATGGCCAAAAAGCTGAATGGCATAGGTATTAAAACTGTAGACGATCCGGAGATTACTGTCCAAAATATCGTTGCTTCAGCAGATCTGCATACTATCCTTAATCTCAATGCTATTGCAATAGGGCTCGGGCTCGAAAACATCGAATATGAACCGGAGCAGTTCCCCGGCCTTGTGTACAGGATTGATGAGCCCAAGGTAGTTGTCTTGATCTTCAGTTCCGGAAAACTTGTAGTTACAGGTGGAAAGTCCCCTGAGGATTGTGAAAGAGGAGTCGAAGTCGTCCGCCAGCAGCTCGACAACATGGGGCTCTTATAAAAAAACCCTCTTCTTTATCAATTATATTATCCTTAGGCTCTTTTTCAGGAAAGAGAAGGTTGACGGAATTTTATTGTAAAACGGATTCTGCGAAATGAGTAGAAGTTCCGGCAAAGGATATGTGTGAATGTGAACAGTGCAGAAATTTGTATTCTTATTCCCACCCTGAACGAAGCTACAACAATAGGGCAGCTTATCAAGGATTTTAAAAAAGAAGGCTTTTCTAACATTTTTGTCATTGATGGTCACAGTAAGGACGGTACTGGAAAAATTGCTGAGTCCGAAGGCGCAAGAGTGGTAACGCAAACCGGGAAAGGTAAAGGTCAGGCAATGATCCAGGCTTTTAGACTCATAGAGGAGCCCTTTATTATAATGGTTGACGGAGACGGGACATATCTTGCCCGAGATGCTCCAGCGATTATAGAACCTATTCTGAAAGGCAGAGCCGACCATGTTATAGGTAACAGGCTTGAAAAATATTCTCCAGGGGCTTTTACAAAGCTAAACCTTTTAGGCAATCATCTGATAAATTCATTTTTTGACTTTGTGTACGGAACTCATTTGAATGATATTCTCTCAGGCTATAGGGCCTTTACTCTAGAGAGCGTAAGGGAACTGGAACTGAATAAAACAGGCTTTGAGATTGAAACCGAAATTTCTGTGGAGTGTGTCCTGAAAGGACAGAGAGTCGAAGAGATTCCGGTTATTTATCTTCCAAGAAGCGAGAAGGGCTTAACCAAACTAAACCCTCTGAAAGATGGATTCAAGATTGGCTCTACAATCTACAAGCTCGCAAAAGTTCATAACCCTATGTTTTATTTTGGTGCGATAGGTTCATTATTCATTCTGGCAGGCCTATTTACCGGAGCTTTTGTTATTAGCGAGTGGTCCCATGGAACCACACGCATTCCTCTTTCGGTCCTCACAGCCCTCTTTATTATATTCGGTCTGCAGATGTTTATCTTCGGCATGCTAAGCGATCTCATGGTAACCCTGCACAGGCAAACAATAAATTTAATTCAAGGAAAAAAATAGATGTAGAAAGTGAGGATTTATAATTAAGGTAAAAATATACTGAATCGATTTTTTAAAACAACTTTATTTGATTATTATTCAAAATTACTTTAGATTTACTTATCTAAGTTTATCCTATTGGTCTAACCTATTCTCAATATATGGATACATAGATTAGTAAAGTAAAATTGATTAAGGTTAAAGTTAATTTTTTAAATAGTGTTATATATAATTAATTTCTTTTATGATCTAACTTCACAATCTTAATTTACTCTTAATTATCGCATGGAATCTTATCGAAAATGAAAGTTTGAGGTACTAAATATGACAATTGTGGAAGATGCTCAAAAAGGAATAATCACGGACGAGATGAAGATAGTTGCAAAGAACGAAGGACTTGATCCTGAATTTATCCGCCGGGGTATTGCAGCCGGAAGAATCGTTATTCCAACTTCACCTTACAGAAAGGTAAAGATCTGCGGTATAGGCGAAGGACTCTTTACTAAGGTTAATGCGTCCATCGGTGTATCCTCAGACATTGTCGATGTAGATATGGAAATCAAGAAAGCCCAGGCTGCAGAAGCCGCAGGTGCAGACACACTTATGGAGCTAGGGACTGGCGGAGATTTCCTCGCAATTCGGAAGAAGGTAATTGACAGTATATCCCTTTCTGTAGGTTCCGTGCCCCTTTACCAGGCTTTCATCGAAGCTGCAAGAAAGTACGGCTCAATTGTGCACATGACAGAAGATGAGCTTTTCAAGGCAACTGAAGATCAGGCAAAGCTCGGAACCAACTTTATGGCAATCCACACAGGGATCAACAATATTACTATGGATAGGCTTAAAGCACATGGCAGGTATGGCGGTCTCTGTTCTCGTGGTGGGGCTTTCATGACTTCCTGGATGCTCCATAACGAAAAGGAAAATCCGCTCTATGCAAACTTCGATTATCTCATTGAAATTCTCAAGGAACACGAAGTCGTCCTCTCAACAGGAAACGGAATGCGTGCAGGTGCAGTTCACGATGCAACCGACCGTGCTCAAATCCAGGAACTCATTATCAACTCCGAATTGGCTGAAAAAGCGCATCAGCAGGGTCTTCAGGTTATTGTCGAAGGTCCTGGCCATGTCCCACTCGACCAGATCGCAACCAACGTAAAACTTATGAAGGAAATGAGCGGTCACAAACCCTTCTACATGCTCGGTCCGCTTGTAACCGACATCGCACCCGGCTACGACCACATTGTAACCGCAATCGGAGCTTCCGTATCTGCATCTTATGGTTGTGACTTCCTATGCTACGTGACTCCTGCAGAGCACCTCGCCCTTCCAAATCTTGAAGATGTCATCACCGGGGTCAAGACCTCCAGGATTGCAGCTCACGTAGGAGATATGGTAAAGTACCCTGACAGGGCAAAACAGCGGGACCTTGACATGGGAAGAGCCAGAAGAGATCTCAACTGGGAAAAGATGTACTCCCTTGCAATCGATCCCGAACATGCAAGAGAAGTTCGGAAAAGCAGAGCACCAGAAGATACCGATGCCTGTACTATGTGCGGTAACTACTGTGCCCTTAAAATCGTAAACCAGAACTACAACCTTGCAAAATAAGCAAGGAATATTATTTTTAGAAGAACTATTCCTTTTAGAAAATAAGTAAAGCCCGAGGGCTTTACTTGCTTTCAACAATATTAGACGTTTACTTTATTAAACCTCCAGATTACGATGGATAGCATTGAAAGAGCAAATATAATGAGACCTGCAAAGGACATTATTATATCAGCTGTTGTATAAATATAGTGGCCCCCCATCACAGAGAAATTATCACCTAATGCAAAATACCGGATTCCATTTGCCAGAAGTGTCAATGGGTTAAATATCGACAGGAACTTGAGAATGTCGGGAAATGAATCTACGGGATATAGAGCATTACTTACAAAGAATAGAGGCATGCTTAGCAGAGTTAGAATGGATTGCATTCCTTCGGGCTGCTCAACAGTAATCGCTATCGATCCTGAAAGGAAGAGAAATCCCAGGGTGAAAATTCCAACCAGTACAAAGATTCCTATAGCAGATACAAGAGTTTGAATCGGATCATATCCTTTGAAGAAAGTCATCCCGATAAACCTCCCAAATACAATAATAATACCTGCCTGAATGAAAGCTTTTGTCATGGCAGAAAGTCCGACACCAATGATAATATTAATACGTGCGATGGGACTTGCAAGAGTTTCTTTCAAAAGGCTGTATTTTTTATCGAATAGGAGAGTTGTCCCCCCAAAAAGACTTGCAAATAATACATCCATAGCAATTATTCCGGCTCCCATATAAGAGAGATAATCGACAGTAGGGACACCAGGGATGGGAGGGAGCATCATAGTTATTCTATCAAAACTTTTTGACATTGCAACCCCAAAAAATGCAAGCCACATGACGGGTTGGATTAAGGAACTGAAGAGCACAGATTTAAATCTGAAAAATTTCACCATTTCTCTCCAGTAAATTGCATGGAATGCAAAACTCATGTAAGTGCCTCCGCAGTCTCGCTCTCGTTATGTTCATCTTCTGTTCCCCCTTCCCTTAAACCATGTCCGGTATAGTGAACAAAAACATCATCCATTGAGGGCTTTTTAATGTTCACTGCTGATATCTCTATTCCTTTTTGTCTCATCATGTCCATAATTTTCGGTAATATATGAGTGGCATCAACCCCGATCATTAATCTCAGGAATTCGGTATCTTCATTTACGCCTTTTACTGATTCAAGTGTCCTTAAAATATTAGCAGCGGCTTTATTGTCGCTGGTCTCAAGATAAATTATGTCTTTACCGATTTGATTTTTTAATTCAATACCTGTCCCGGTTGTAATAATTTTACCGTGATCAATTATGCTGATCGTGTCGCTGAGCTGGTCAGCTTCTTCCATATAATGAGTAGTCAGGAAAATAGTGGTACCTTGCTTTTTGATATTCCTCAAATATTCCCACATTCTCAATCTTGTTTGAATATCAAAGCCCACCGTTGGCTCGTCCAGAAAGAGGACTGCAGGTTTTGTCATTAGGCCCCTTGCAAGTTCAAGCCTTCGCTTCATGCCCCCACTTAAGTCTTTTACCAGGACATCCCTTTTAGATTCCAATTCAGTCAGTTTAATGAGTTCGTCTATTCTTTTCTTTCTTTCATCCTTTGGCATTGAGTATATTTTGCCATGATACTCAAGATTCTCACGTACAGTCATTTCATAATCAAGGCACATCATCTGAAAAACGATGCCTATGGACTTCCTAACCTCTTTAGATTGTTTTGCAACATCGTACCCATTGACCTTAGCTGCACCCTTCTGGATTTTGCGAAGTGTGGTAAGAATATTTATTACCGTACTCTTACCTGCTCCATTTGGACCGAGAAATGAGAAAATCTCACCTCTTCTCACGGTGAAACTGATATTGTCTACAGCTTTTAGGTCACCGTAGTTATATTCAAGATTATTTACTTCTATGACGTTTTCGGCCACTAGTAAATCAACCCCTTCCCTTACTGAGTAAAATTTACTCCACCACTCTAGTTTTCCCCATTTGAGTAGCTATTTATTAGAACTTTCTTTGTTGAAACCGTTAAGTTTGAACAAATATCTTGATAGTTTTACACAAGTAGTTGTATCTCAGAGGGTTTATATAAATAGGAAATTAAACTCCTAAACTAACATCCTAACCGCTATTTGTTTTTCGTTTTGGACACTTCTGGATTTCAGTGTATTTGATTAATTCCACACTTTTCTCAGAAATACATGTGGAATAACTTCGCTTCTTTGCTTTTTTTTCAAAAATCTCTTTGTTTTTGCTTTAATTGAAAGACAGAATAGTACAGGAAAAGTTTATATTT
>JAUPKV010000101.1 GCA_030837265.1 Methanobacteriota archaeon | reverse complement strand
TGGAATATCCCGATGTTTCCGGAAATACTGCTGTTTGCATCTCCTGTTTGGGGGAAATTGGGAAAATTACAGCTCAGAAAATTCTTGAAGAGGCTGCAGTGGGGGTAGAATTAACTCTTGAAGAGCTGGCAATAACGGCCATGAAAGAAAATCTTCATAACGCAGTCGGAAGTATTGTGGATTCGATTGAAGAAATCGGAATGAGGGCAGAGGATGTAAAAATGGAAAATGCTGTCCTTCAGGCTGCCTCCGCCCTCCAGACAATCATGAGCAATGCGGAAAACCATTATTTAAACGATGCCTCAATTGCAGCCAAGGTTGCTCTTGAATCCTTCAGTGAGTTAGATATAATTAATGATGAAGCAAGCATAAAGAAAATAGAAAATATAAGGGAAATGATGAATTCCTTCCGGGTAACAAATGAAGTAAAAAACAAGACACTTAAAAATTTACAGATGAAATAACAAAAGCAAATCTGATCAATCCATTCGTTGATTGAAAAAGAAAATCACCCGATTTTTACTATAACTTTTTTGCAAGCTCAACAGCAAGTTTGGCAACTTCAGTAGCATTCTTACCCAACAGACGTATCACAGGTTCTTTTCCCAAGCTTCCTTTGTCATATATTGCTCCAGGCACGCCTCCATACTTTTTGATTGCTTCAGCTATACCCCAGGATGCAGTAGTGATGTCATCCGATTCTCTGGTATTGATAGTTTCTGATCCTTCAGTATTGATCTCTTCAGGTTCCTGGGTTCTGTCAAAGGAGGATATGGAAAGTCCGGCTTCTTTGCAAAGAGATAGGTTTCTGTCTGAATATTTAAGTAAAAGTGCAGCCCTCATTCCAGGATTGTAATGTAGGACCGAAAGGATGACGCTTCCGACATGTCTACCTTTCCCAAAGCCAACACATCCTACGGGAAATGCCCTTTCTCCGTATGTTACTATTCTGCCTTCCACTGCTGCAATATCTTCCAGGCAATTAGCCATGGGAATTGCCATTCCTATGTTTGAACCTACCTCGGGGATAAGCTTTGAAAATTCAGGGTTTTTTACAAGTATTGAAACTGCTTCATTCAGATTCTTTAAGACAAAATATCGTTCCTTTGCTTCCAATGTTGATCCTAATGGGTTTACCGGGTTCACCCCTCTACCTGCAGGCCTGCTCTTCAGGATTGCCTGTACCACAAATTTTTTTGATTCTACAGCAGCTGCCTCCATACTATTTCCACAGGCAAGAAAAGCAGTCATTGCTGCAGAATAAGTACAGCCCGAGCCGTGTGTTCCCCCTTTGACGAAAGTTCCGGGAATGCGGGTGAAAGTATCAGTATCGGCTTCATAAAGGAGATCGGTTGCGTCAATGTGTCCTCCGGTAATAATAACTGCCGGAACTCCCAGATCTGCTATTTTCCTGGCTGCAATCTTTGCCTCTTCCGTATTTTTAACAGGAACACCGGAAAGCGCCTCAGCTTCCGAAGCATTGGGCGTTGTGACTTTGCAAATGGGCAGCAGTTTCTCTTTAAGGACGAAAAGAGCTTCTTTCTTCAGGAGATCACCACCGGCTTCAGCAGCCATTACAGGATCCACTACAAGGGAGATATCATATTTCTTAATCTCCTGGGCAACTTCCTTTATTATTCCTGAGGAGGCAAGCATTCCGGTCTTTGCCCATCTGACATCCATATCCGCACAGATTGCATCTATCTGACTTGCAACAGCTTCAGGAAGAAGATCAAAGGTATCAAGGACACCTGTTGTATTCTGGGCAGTAACTGAAGTAATGGCACAGGTCCCATGTACTCCCAGGGCAGCAAAGGTCTTTAAATCGGCAGCAATTCCGGCTCCTCCACCGGAATCCGAGCCCGCAATTGTCATAACAATCGTGTTCTTTGATTTGAAGGGTTTTTCTATCATCTGCTTACCTCTTTGTTTACCTAATTAACTATACCTATATATTTTGTCTTCAGGAATTGGTGATAAATTAAAATATATTTATATAAACATGCTATAAAATAGCTAAAAATATATATAACATGACTACTAACAATAGTGTGTCAACTCGCGAATAATTAAAACAGATTAACAAAAAGTTTTTAGTAAGAGAGTTGAGTGGCTAAAAGCCATAATTGAAAAATAGGAGGTATTGACCTCAGGAATAATTCCGATGGTCAGTAACAGGTTTTGAGTGTCGGAAGCAAAAAAAGCTTCTATTTTCGGCCACCTCCATGACCAACCCTTAGAATAGATTGGGCTTGGAAGCTCTGTGTGCAACGTGTCCGCCCGCAATGAATGCAGAGAGCCGTATGAAACAAATTCAGAAATATTACGAAGACGTAATAAAAAATTTTGAATTACCGTATAGAGCCGACCTGATTGAATTTCGGTTAAGAGCCGACTTGATTAGATAGTTCGGAAATAATATATTACGAGCACGTAATAAGGAATTTTAAGAGAATTCGGGAAAAAGTCACTTTACCCTATAAAGTAGATTAATGGAATTCTCGAAATGACGTTTGAGTTTACTCAAATTCTAAAAATTCACCTAAGTTGATGCGGTACTGAAAAAGTGGACAGGAACCCTATTCCTGTAAATGTGAGTTATTTCAATAACAGCGTCAGCTTTGGAGAAAATAAGATTCCCTATGAATTGAGTACTCCAACCCATAAAAAAATCCAATCCAAAGGTGATACTATGATAAAAAGACAGCTAGGGCCCCTATTCCTGGCAACATGCCTTATTTTAACAACCATACCCTTTGCTTTAGGCGCACAGACAATAACCGTAAGTCCTTCAGGTGCAAGCGCCGAGACTGCCATTAATAGTGCAATAAATTCGGCTGCATCAGGCGCAACAGCAAGCAGTCCCGGATACGTCATCCTTACTGCTGGCACTTATAAAATAAGTTCGCCTATAAAATTAAAATCGAATGTAGTATTGAAAGGCGCAGGTGACAGTACAATAATCTATGCTGGCAGTTCGGTTTGTAACTCTGCGTCAGCTCCTGGATATGTATATGCATCAGGTGTTTCTAATGCTGAAGTATCTAACCTTCAATTCGACAGTGCGGCTAGCAAAATAAGTGATGGAGGTCATGGTAACTACCGGAACTGCGTAAGAATTGTAAAGTCTAGCAATATTAAAGTTCATGATATATTTTTCTCCACATACTTATACGGTGATGGAGTAAGAGTTAGTGCATCATCAGGAGTAAACATCTATAATTGTAGAATTAACTCAGGACACGATGGGATATCATTCCTCTCAGGTACATCTAACTCCAGGGCATACGATAATGAAATTGACATCAGGGTAAACACGGGCATTAGAGCGGACAGCTGTAAAAATATTGAGATAGACCATAATACGTTCTACGGATTGCATAACTCCGGATGGTGCTGTACGGAAATGGAAGGTTCTCTAAGTGGAATTAAGATCCATGATAATATATTCCATGATTATCAGGGATCAAGTGGTAATGCTGCCGTACAACCTGTTCATGCATCAGGGAGTGTTTCGGTATATAATAATGTTCTTTGGAAAGTCGGCGGCATAAAATATGGCACGGCTTCGAGTAACATTATTAATCCATCTGTCACGAGTATCTCAAGTTGGGTGAAAAACGGATATGGCGCATCGATATAATCCCTGACCAAAAAAAGAATTCAAGAATTAAAGGCTTACTTTTTGTAAGCTCTTTTCATCTTTTTTTATTTTAACACCATCGATTTAGTAATGTCGCCGACTTTAACTGTGTATTTCCCCTTAGGCATTCCTGCGGAGTTGTATACATAAATAAAATTGCCTTTCGAATCGGTGGTTAACGTTTTTGATGCCGTGACTGACAGTTGAATTGATGATGCTTCACTATTTCCGTAAATTATAGCATCGTATGTACCGGATGAAAGATTCTTTTGTGTCAGTGTTGATACTCTGTTAAGTACTTTTGCAGTTACTGTAGTCCACACTTTCTGCTTCAACCCTACGGACATGCTCTTTACATTTGTTGCTTTAACTGTAATAGAGTTGCTCCCTGTTGGAATAACTATTCCCTTTAAAATAAGCTGATATGCACCTTTGAGCACTGGAAGTGACTGATCATAAGATACCTGAACAGAAATCTGTGTATTTGGAGTAACAGTACCTTTAATTGTTATCGGATCACCAACTGCAGGGTTTGAAGGCGTGACAGTGAAATCGTTGCTCTTAACAACAAAAGGCGATGCGATAAACAAAAGAAACACCCCGATTACGAGTCCGTACTGAAATAAATTTTTCAAAGAAATCATTTTCTCCCCAACCAAACATATTAAATGAGATGAATCAATTATTATATTAAATTGAATATTATATTCAAATTAATTATAAAAATAGAGTTTTAAGTATTTATAATCTATCAGATTTAAAAAAGTACTGGAATTTTAAAATATAGTTAGAAATTTATATTATAAATCCGAATCTTCGCAATTTAGCGGTTTCACAGCCAGGGCAACTTATTAAATCATACGATGCCTCATAGGTAATAACTTCCTCATCAACTTCATATAGAAGAAGTAGGGAACAATACTTAGTCTACAGCAAAATTGTGAAAAATGTTCTTTCTATCATGTAGTATATAAGGATTTAAATACTCCTAATATAAGGGTACTAAAAAATGATATATTCCCTCGATACCTTTATATATTGTATTGCAACTTTGATTCAAATAATTAAAAAATTTAAGCGCGGCGATTAGTTTAAAATCTGGATTAACCATTTATATTAATATAAATAATGATTTAATTTATAGTGTTTTAAGGGGCTATAAGGATGGCAAACCGACCTCTGGATATTTTGAACAACGCATTGGATACACCTGTTATCGTTAGATTGAAAGGCGCACGTGAATTTAGAGGCGAGCTGAAAGGCTATGATATTCACATGAACCTTGTACTTGATAATGCTGAAGAATTAAGAGAAGGAGAAGTTGTAAGTAAGTTCAGCAGTGTAGTTATTCGCGGCGACAATGTGGTATACGTGTCTCCGTAACCTATATCAAGCAGTTTATCTATTAACGTTAAACCTCGGTGAGCAGCTGGACATATTGTAACTGTCCGCAGAGAGTAAATTCAGAAAAACAATCGCTTCGAATTATCGAATATTGCTCTATTAGAGTGATCTTTATCAGGAGATTTAAGAATGAGTAAAGGTACGGCATCAATGGGTAAAAGGCAGAAGCGTACGCACTCCAAATGCAGGCGATGCGGCAGCGTTTCTTTTAATGTGCATACAAAACAGTGTACTTCTTGCGGTTTTGGGAAAACATCCCGCATGAGAGCTTATAAGTGGCAGGCAAAGTGCAAATATTAAGTGCATTTATTCCACTTTATCTATTTTTTACCTGCACCGGAGGTTTAAATTGAAAGAAGAATGCGGTGTAGCAGGCATAATTCTTCCAGGCGACAGGCCACAATCCAATACCGTTGCATTCAAGCTTTATTATGCTCTATATGCTCTTCAGCATAGAGGACAGGAATCTACAGGCATGATGGTACATGATGGTAGACATCCTAAATCCATTAAAGGGATGGGGTTGGTACCAGATGTGTATAATAAGGATTCCCTTAGTCGGATGGTCGGTAATGCAGGAGTCGGACATGTCCGTTACTCAACTACCGGAGGATCTAAGATCGAAAACTGCCAGCCCTTTGTCCTTAACTTCAAGGGAGGGACTGTAGCAATTGCCCACAACGGGAACCTGGTAAATGCCGCAGCACTTAAGGATGAACTTGAATGTGAAGGCCGTATTTTTGTCAGTGATTCGGATACTGAGGTTATTGGCCACCTTCTCGTAAAAGAGCTGATAAAACGAGAGCCAATCGATTCAATCAAAAACGTAATGCGCAAGCTCGTTGGTTCTTATTCTCTGGCAATCTTTGTAAACGGTATTCTTTACGCTGTAAGGGATCCTTTCGGCTTCAAACCTCTCTGTTTCGGAGAAGTAGATGGAGGTTATGCTGTTGTTTCGGAAAGTGTTGCCCTTGATACCCTGAACGGTAGCCTTATAAGGGATGTAAGACCCGGAGAAGTCATCGTCTTCGATGGTGATAGTTTTGAGAGTCACCAGATGGTAACCGAGCCTCATCCTGCACATTGTGTTTTTGAGTATATCTACTTTGCAAGACCGGATTCGGTTATTGACGGGAAGCTTGTCTACAAGGTACGGGAAAACATCGGGAGAGAACTGGCCAAAGAGCACCCTGTTGAAGCGGATATTGTTTCGCCTGTGCCAGACTCGGGAATTACCTCAGCAATAGGTTATGCCCGGGAATCAGGGATCAAGTATCTTGAAGGCCTGATGAAAAACCGATACATTGGGCGTACTTTTATCCTGCCGGGTCAGGAAATGCGTGAAACTGCAGTCAGGCTTAAGATGAATGCTATCCACGACAACATTAAAGGCAAACGTGTAGTCCTGGTTGATGATAGTATTGTCCGCGGCACAACTTCCAGAAGGATTATAGATATGATCCGGAAGGCTGGCGCGTCTGAAATTCATGCCAGGGTCGGAAGTCCTGCTATTATTGCTCCCTGTTATCTGGGAATTGATATGGCTACCCGGCAGGAACTCATTGCCTCGTTTAAAACTATCAGAGAGGTCGAAGCCCTTATAAACTCGGACTCTCTCGGATACCTTAGTATTGAGGGGCTTATGAAGGCTTTAGAGTGTAATAAGAATGATATGTGCATAGGATGTCTCACAGGTGAGTATCCTGTAGAAATCCCCGGGGAACTCTGCAGAAAAAAGCAAACACATCTGGATGACTTTACACGTTCTTCTGGAGATTCCAGTAATCCGAAAGCTGCTCAATGAAGGGCATTGTACTCAATAAGATCTTTTAACTGCTGGAATTCGGAAGAATGCAGTAATAACTGTGCCCTTTTTCTTATTTTCTTCATTCGTGTTTTCGCAGTTTATCTTTCCTTTTCTTCCTCTTATTTATTTTTCATTGAATATTTCTCATTTCTCGTAAAATTTTTCGCCTGGTCGACTTATGCTTTGTGAAGATTAATAAGAAGCAAATTCCATGAAGTTATGGACTAAAATCATAAAATCAATAGGTACATATTTGATTTCAGAAGTTGAAATAATGCAAGAAAAAGAAAAATCGAAAATATTGAAAGAGCTTCAGCAAATTCCCAGTGTTGGTAAAAGTATTTCAGAGGACTTATGGGAGTTAGGAATTCGTTCAGTTAAAGATTTATCCGGACAAGACCCTGAAGATCTGTACAAAAAACACTCGATACTAAAGGGCAGGCCAGTTGATAAATGCATGTTATATTCATTCCGTTGCGCCGTTTATTATGCTTCGAACGAGACACATGATCCTGAGTTATTAAAATGGTGGAACTGGAAGGAAATAAAGTAGGCAATTGCATAAAACTGCTATTTCACAAAGGCACAGTAATCGGTAGCAAGTTCAACAAGGGCTAGTTTTGGAAACCGGGTTGAGTGTGACACTCCAAATTCCTCAAACTCATTTCAGGAATGATACGGCTTGTTGGGGTAAATACTGCAAGCAAAAATAATGTTAGTATATCGGGAATAGGGATCATTAATATAAGGAATGAGGAATGGTTGATGAGCTCAGCAGTATTTTCTCGTTGGCTTCGCACCTGAGTAATCTAGTGCTCCGATTCCAAGATAAATCCACAATTAGGAGTTAATTATAGTGGAGAATTCAAACACTGAAGGGCAGGGAAAAGCCAAATAAAGTCTTTATAACCGCGGAAGCCCCGGAAGACGCCGAAATAATATCCCCTTTTCCCTATCTTCCGCGTTTTCCGCGCTTTCCGCGGTTTATAGACATGCCAAATACCAAACCTTCCTTAATTTAAATTCAACATTTAATTTATGATAAACTTTGAAATCGATGCACTAGAATATTGGAAAGGAGTGTACATATGCGAGTTTTTGAAAGGCGTGGTCCAATTAATACAGACGAAATTGTGAACATTGTTAGGGAAAAATCAAATCTTGTTAAACATATTGTAGTTGCTTCCATAACAGGGGAAAGCGCCATAAAAATTGCCCAAAATATCACCAATAAGAACATTGTTTGTGTTACCTGTCCTCAAGGTATGTATTGGGAAATAGATCAAATGGAAAAGGACATCTTTAATGATGTTCCTGAACTAAAAGAGATAAGAGACAAATGGGTACGGGAAGGATTGCACCGTGTTCCGATGAACATTACCGAAGAAAACAGAGTCATATTAAATGAATTCAAAGTCAATATAGTTCAGGGGACAATTCCTTTTTTTGGACCCAGTTTTTCTCTGAGGTTACATCTTCATCAGGTCACATCCCTTGATATTATAGCAAAAACTCTGGAGTTGATCTCTCCCGGGACATTGGTATGCTTAGAAAGTGTTTTGATGTCAACTGATGCCGGAGTAATTCCAGAAGGAGAACTTGTGTTAGCTTGTGCAGGTACAGAAAGAGGGCTTGACACTGCCTGGATAATGAGAAGTTGTGCTTCGGCAAATATGTTTCATCCATCAAAGGGGTTCAGGTTTGTTGAGTTACTGGCAAAGCCGGGAATTGCTTTGCAGCCTGATATAAATATTGAATACCTGAGATAAAGGTCCGTCCATGATTAATTAGTAGACACAAGCATCTGAACATCATTTGAAGGGAGCTAGCGGATTTATGGAAACGGGTAATATAAACCACTGGGATATTGCTGCTGAAAACTATAGCGCAGATAATAATCAAGGAAAAAACTTACATGCCCGGATATACCTGGCTGCTGTCAACGAATTATTAGAAAATGTAAATGGAAAATATATTCTTGATGCAGGATGCGGTGATGGGTCTTTTTCATTAGAACTTTCTCAAAAAGGAGCATTTGTCACAGCAGTTGACGGATCTAATGCTATGTTAAATATAGCAAAACGCAAGCATATCCACAAAAATCTTCAATACCATAAAATGGACCTGACCAGAAAGTTAACTTTTAAAGACAACTGTTTTGATATCGTTGTGGCGAATATGTTATTGATGGATATTCCTGAAATTGAATTGTTTATTTGTGAAGTAGCAAGGGTACTAAAAAAACCTGGTAATTTCGTTTTCTCAATAACACATCCATGCTTTTTTTTAAGTAATTGGGTGGAAGACGAAAGCAACATAAAAATATATAAAAAAGTCGAAAATTATCTGGATGAAAGAGTAGAAGAGTTGAATTTTTGGGGTAAAACATTACATTATCATAGACCTTTGTCAGGATATATGAACGCAATTGAAAAGGCCGGAATGTACGTGAGTTCCTTTAGAGAACCAATTCCCCTAAAAGAATTGATGGATTTATATCCCGAACAAGAGTACCATTTTAGAGTTCCATCATTTTTAGTAGTTAAGGCTAAGAAATTTTGAAAGTTATTCCAGTCTTCGCTAGCGACATTTTAGTGCAAAGCAATTTGGTTTAGCAATTTTGCAATTTTCACTTGTTTGTGCCTGTTATTTGAAAATTTCGTGTTCGTTTCATATGGGAAAACAAGGATGACATGATAGACCTAATACTCGCACCTTAGCATGCTTACAAAGGATTAAGTGTTCTAGACGATAATGACATTAGTAAAAATATGAATTTACTTACATACAGGAAGATGTTTTGAGTGGAAATATTTAGCGGCCTCCAATTTGAAATTTTTACAGAAGAAGACATTAATATTCTTACACCTATAATGAAAGTGCATTTGATAGTGATACTCAAA
>JAUPKV010000100.1 GCA_030837265.1 Methanobacteriota archaeon | reverse complement strand
ATTAAAGGAGGCGTATCCCCTATATAGGCAGACCACTTCCGGCTCATCCTGATCATCATCTCCTTCAGATCACCTTTACCCTCCAGGGCTAATTCATTCTTTTCAGACTTAAATTCATTCTTTGCTGTTTTCACAATATATTCAGTATGTTGAGTTCTGTAAACTTTCAAATCCCAATAGCTCTTATTGCCTTAGCTTTGCCATTCCAACCGAAATAGCGGATTGCTTCAGCTATATTTTCACCCCCAGCTATCCTTATCATTCCTATGGAGACATTCCTTAAGGTTGCCATAATTTGTGGCCCTGATCCCTTTCTAATTCTAGATCGATCTTCTCCTAGCGTATCGTCTCGTACATAGTGGGATGAGTTTTCAATTAGCCAATGATCAATCAAGTGGCACAGCAATTCTTTTGGAAAAGCATCTTCTCTGCTTAAACTTGTTATTCCATAGCGGATTTCTATTTTCGAATTTTTACCCTGAAGATCTGTTGATGTTCGTTCCACTGAAAAACACTGTTTGATATACGGGAAAGCAATGTTAAACATCTCAGTCGGGGTTATCGTATGGGCAACAATCAGATGGGTATCAATTCTGCCATGAGCTTTTTCGACTTGCTGGTAAACTTCAGCAGGATCTGGTTTTCCCGCCAGTATGCATTCTATTTCCTTGAGAAGATTGGGTTGATTATCCTTAACAGTGAAAATAAAATCAGCTTTCTTATCTCTCACTAAAAATATGGCGTGCTCTACCTGACAATGCATCGGATCAGCAGTAACAACCATGCCCTCTATAGGCAAATTCTGAAGAAGTGGCTTAAATTGAGTTATTTCATTGGTTTTTGATTCAACATTTCGTTGAGCAATAATTACTTTTTCCTCATGCAATAAGGCGCTCAAAAGATGCACTGGCTTTTTATTTCCATCGTATGATCCTCTGAGCGTTTTACCATCGACAGCAAGACCTTTCCCTGAAGCATTTGTTACTTGAATAAGCCAATCATTTATTTTTGTATCGAATTCTTCTGGATTTACCTTCTGTAAAACTCTTTCTATTGTAGATTCTGAAGGGGATGTGTTCCTTCTGCAATGCATCTTTTTCAACTGCTTAGCGGATAAATTCTTAGCCCATTGTGCAATGGCCGAAAAACTTCTCGCGCCCGATAACATCGCACAAGTAGCAATGGCTAATATGCCAATTTGGGAATGTCTTCGACCTTGACGACTTCGAGGATCTTCCACTTTTCGTAACACATCAATCAATCCACCTTTATTTTCTAAGGGTAATTTCTTTACATCAATCATAAATATCTTTTCCTTATTGTTCTTAATTTCAAAATATGGATCAGATAATAACCCTTGAATATTGTTCATCAGAGGGTGAACGAAGATTATCTTAGGGTTTCCATGTATGATGTAGCCTCCTCTGGGATTACGCCCAAAACCATCTGTTTCTCCCAAAGGCTTCCATCCAGCGGCCAGATAACATGTACCCTTAAAGCGGGATGGATCAACAAATGTCTCGGCAAGCAATATCGGATGCCCATAAAAATTTTGCCAATCAGAACTGAGCCTCTTTATATTGAGTGATAAAATCTTAGATGCAAGATTCTTTACATGTACGTCTGGTAAAATAAGAAAACGACTGTTATTAGTAACTAAGTGAAGCCGTTGCTTCTTGGCAATTGCATCCCAGCCAATCCATTTGTCTCTAACCCTTACATGAAGTGCAGCAGCAGCCCACCCCAATAACCCAACCCATATACTGTTAATAGTTGCCACATAAAGAATACTTTCCCCTGCGCTCTTGCCAAAACCCAAGTAATGGTGTTGGCGCATCAATGAACGCCACAAGGGCTTTTCTTTCTGAGTTACCGGGCGAACTTCAACTAAGTTAAGTAACGAAGCCCCTTTATCTGTTTGTGCTTTTAATATGTCTTCCTTCACATCAATAACATAACATAATCAAATCAAAATGTCTAGTTTTTTTCTTAATACTCTGATTTTATATGGAAATTTAAAAAGAATGAATTGACCCTGGAGGAAGACCCAGGGGAGATTGACATTACCACTTTCCTATGGTATATTTTTGATTTTATATTATTTTTTTCAATCCTGAATCAATCTTGCCGATTTTCTGGTTATGAAAGAATTGCAATCCATTAGTTAGTTTTAAGGATAGTCATTCAGAAAAAAATTGTATATTCAATAAGGTTAATCTTTCTCCGATTAACTCTACCATTAATCTTGTGATTAGGGTGTAAGGTGGTGATCAAACCAGATTTATATCTAATTCCAGGCAAAATCAATTCTATTTTAAGTCTCTATTGCATAGTCATTGTTTTTTAGTCATTCAGAAAAGTTTTACCAGTTCTAAGCCATTTTTGGGCAATTTCTCAGCAACCAGTGTCATCCGTAATATAAATAAACACCCTGCCTTTGGTTGGGTGAGGGAATAAAACTTCTCTAAAAGGCGTATTTTAATTTAAGGAGAGGTATCCATTTAGGGGAATCCATGGTCCGAAAATTTATAAAATTTCTTTCTTCTTTAAAGTTAACTATCTCTATTTTGATTATTTTGGCCTTTACCTCAATCATTGGGACTGTAATCTTACAAAATCAAGATCCTGTGCTTTATATTCGGCAATTTGGGGAACCACTCTATAAGGTATTACAGTTTCTGGGATTCTTTGATTTATATCAT
>JAUPKV010000099.1 GCA_030837265.1 Methanobacteriota archaeon | reverse complement strand
GTAGACCATGCTGAAAAACCAGAGGCTTATCCAGTCACAGGAAACACTTACGTCGCTTAAAAAATAGTGATTATGCTTCTTTATCTTTGGTTTGCTTTTTACAAGCTCTAAGAGGGTTCCTCCGTGTTTTAAATTCTTCCTGATAGTCTTTCGAATATCGGGCTTGTTTATCCTGGCTTGTTTATTCCTTCTAACCCTTTTTGTCGCTATTTTGTGACCAAGTCTCCGGCATAAATCTATCAGTTCGGGTTGTAATGAATTCAGGGTCGTAAGCTCGCTCTTGAGTAAACCCGTGGCGTCTTTTTCAGGATTCTTATTACTGCCTCCCAGAACACTTTCGATGTACTCCAGCTTGGTATCATCCTGAAGAAAATCATCAAAGTGCTTCATTCTATAATCCAGTGCGGGAGCAGTACTTTTTAAATTAGAAGTTCTTTCCTTTGTTTTTAATGAACTTGAAGCTGAAACTTCCAGTGAAGATATCATTCCATCATACTGAGTTTTAAGCTTCTGTTTACCCTGTACTGATCCGGTTTTATGAAGCTCTTTTTTTCCCTCAAAAAAATAGCCGTACAATTCATCAAATTTCTCTTTCTGGCGACGGTCTTTAAGATAAATACAGGCTAAAGCTTCCTTTAAATCTCCTCCGTTAGCTTCGATTAAAGGGACCGCCTGGCAGGCCAGTTTTGTACTTCTGATACTTGCAGGAATTCCATTTTCCCGGAGTTTGCCTGAGAACTGGACTAATTTTTCCGTTAGCATTCTTAATAAACTCTGGATTTTGTTTCTTAATTTATCTACTGTTTATTATTTTAATCCAGTTTAAATGTCTCAATCACCTTTTCTTTATCGTCTTTATTCTTTATTATCACATTAATAGTTCTTCTGAAAGTCTCATCATCCAAAACTTCCTTCTCAAAAATTATCAAACTCTTAATCCAGTCTACCGTGGCTCTTATTGAAGGCACTTTAATAAGATCCAGTTTTCTTATTTTCTGCATTTTTGTGACGATATTTTTTATTAGATCCGGTGAAGCTTCGGGCATATGTGCTTTGATTATCTCTACTTCCCTCTCAAAGGTGGGATAATCAATGTACAAATATAAGCAGCGGTCTTTGGTCTCGTCAAGAAGCTGTCTCTGGGAGTTTGAGGTCAAAACTACCAGTAAATCGTTTTTCAGGTCAAATGTGCCCAGATCGTTAACAGTTATCTGCTTTTCTCCAAGGGCCTGCAAGAGAAAACTCTCCACTTCCTCATCGGCCTTGTCAATCTCATCGATCAGGATAACCGAAGCATTTTCATTCATGAATGATGATAACAGAGGTCTTTTTATGAAAAATTCTTCCCTGAATACATCATCCACTCCTTTTTCCTTTGTTCTGGATATTTCCAGACTTAAAAGCTGCTTTTGATAGTTCCATTCTCCAATTATCTGTTCAAAAGTTATACCCTCATAACACTGCACCCTGAAAAAATCTCTATTAAAAGCTCTGGAAAGTGCCTTAGAAAGTTCGGTTTTACCAGTACCGGGTGGTCCCTCAATTAAAATGGGTTTTTTCAGTGACAAAGCTAAGAAGACTACGGTGGCAATACTTTCATCGGGAATGTAATTATTCCTGGTTAAAATATTTTCTACATGATTAATATCCAAAGTCTTTTCAGACATTATATCACCGGATTCTCGTTTAGACTTTAACTTTCTTTGCTTTTTAATTTCGGTTGTTTCAGTGTCGTGGGCAATGCGCCTAAATTTTTGAAAATTTTTCAGTTTGAATTTATAACAAATGTACTATAGAACAAACGTTGCTATTATCCTATTATATTAAGAGCCTATCCGAAAAGTGAAGTGACCTACTGCAGCCTTTTACTATTAGCAATATACACCGAAACAGATCTCAGGATTATATTGTAAGGACATTAGGATATTAAAATCTTGTAACTTTTTTCATACAATGATTTATTTTTCGGATAGGCTCTAAGTGGTTTGAACTTTAAGACAGGCTCTTAAATTAATCATATACAAGTTCATCTTCGAGCACTCAACCGGTAATAAGGCATAGTACAGCCATTCCCATCTCCAAATATCAAGGGTTAGCTCGAATTAACTCTAAATGTTAAATTTCTGAGTGAAGTATGTATCTCTCACAGACTTTGCTTTCTCAAGAGCCCATTTCTCACAGCCCATCTTCCTTATCAATGCCAGATTGTACACTTTTATGTTATGTGGAAACGTCGATGCAAGGTCTGCCAAAGGCTGAAGGTTGTCGCAGGGGAAATCTGAGCAGTCGGCACATGACTCAATGTCTTTTGAACTGATACATTTTATTACCTTACAAGGCTCTAGCCCGTTAATGCGTCGGAAAGGAATGAGACCGTTTTCTCTTCTGCAACCTTTGCAAACAGCCTCTTCAGCTGAAAGCCGGTATCCAGCTGTGAAAGCTCCTTCCTGTATTTGTTTTCTGAGCTCTTCATTATCGTTTGCCAAATAATGGCGACAATTAAAGCAATCCAAACCGCATGGTGCGACCATTTCTCGCAATTCTTTCAAATCCATAAACTTTACCTCTTTATGCCTAATTATTCTTGTATTCGATCTCTTAGATTCAGAGACAGTCCTGATTTCAACTATATCATCTATTTTCATGTGTAAGAATCTAACTTTCGGGCACGGATATTTTCATCCCCCTCTTCGATATGCATAACCATGCGATATGCAAGATCAGCGACTTCAAGATTGAATTGTTGCGTAGTAATCCCATGAGTTTCCATGAACTTTCTTAGAGAGGGATTCATGTGCGGAATGGCTATGCTAATCAAGCCAATTATGACCGCTTCTAAGAGTGGATTCGCATCAGATCTAAAGGTCCCGTCCTCGATGCCATTTTTTATTATTGAAAGTAATATTCTGTAGTTTTCACAAGTGAACTCAATAATCTCTTTTGCATCGTGACTCAAATCTTTATCATTGGATAGATCAAATCTTCCTGACCAGAAATGAACATGGGCCTTGGCATAGTCGGGGTATTCCTGGTTGAACCTGGCTGTTGCAAGGTTAATTGCGCCGACCTTGAGGCCACTAGTCTGCGCGTTTTTTAATTCCTCCGTGGTTAATGCGCGGAAGATTTTAACTCCACGATTAACGACAGAAAAAAAAAGCGACTCTTTATCTTTGAAGTAATAATACACCGCGGGCTTACTCAACTCAACTTGACCTGCAATCTCGTCCATTGAGATTTTATCGTAACCTCGTGAAAAGAAAAGTTTTTCAGCAGCATTAATGATATCCTCGCGTCTCTGATCTTTTTCACGTTGTCTGCGCTCTGCTAGTGTCATTTCTCACATCACCTTTTCACCTGAGACAAAAAACCTGAGATTACTAAAGGTAAGTTATTTATTCAGGGTCAATAATTTACTATGAGTCAAATAATGATATATATTTCGGTTCTTAAATTGGGTCGTCCATTTTTATCCGGTTGAGGTTTTGAAATCTCTAAATGTCATCAGATCCCTTAATTTCCATTTTGATTCTGTAATTTTTGCCTCTCTTGCAGGCGTATTTTTGCATTTAATACCTCTTTCATCTTCATACGCTAATCCACTGTGCTCTCTACAGAAGTTAAAATGCGTGCAGTAAAGCATCATTCTACTTATCAAGAACTCTATTTTCTTCGAAAACCCTATTGTCTTCCTTGACACTCTATTGTTGTCCTGCCTGAATGTTAAGTTCTGTCTTTCAAGTAGACTTGTTGATATCTCTTTTTCTTCGATGCTTTTTCCAAATATTACTTTCTTGACTATTTTACATACCCTTCCGTCTTCTTTTTTATAACCTGAGCATACTCCAAGTCTTCAGGAGGAATAGTTTTTGGGTTTCTTGGTCTTCCCCTTTTACCAGTTCTAGGGAACTCCTCTATTTCTCCGAATTCATTTAAAAGAGCTTTAGTATAAAACTTCAAACCATCAGAGACAAAAAGAGGTCTTAATTCAGAAAGGCGTTTAGTTGTTAGTTTAAGTAATTCATTCGCAACATACTGTTTTCTTGTTCCTATTATAAAAGCAACTATTAACCTGCATTCTGGTGCAAAAGCTACCCACAACCACGAACCATCATCTTCATATTCTTTCATTCTCGGGACTATTTTTTTTTG
>JAUPKV010000098.1 GCA_030837265.1 Methanobacteriota archaeon | reverse complement strand
TCTATGTGCCGTCTGTTCGGAGCACCAGAAGGCCCATGATATTTTTGCCGGCAGTATAACCGAAATGCCCCTCGAGGAAAACATAGTAGCCGAGGATGACAACTAGGGCCGACAGTGCCGTGAACGCCCCGAAGATCAATATTCCGACGACATACAGCGAGCTCTGGGACTCGAACCATGCGTCAGTGACCGGCGAGTCTTCCATTGGCATGCCCGACAGTGCCAGTGTTACTAAGAGCGGCAATACGATCGCGACCAGGAGTGTACACATGACGGCGCAGTCGATGACGAAAGCCACTAGCCGCGACCAGAACCCCGCCCTTTTCAGCGTCGTCGCGTAGGACTTCATGAAACTATCCGCAGTCTCCCGGGGAGAACTGACGTTCGCATTCGCCGCGCGGACGTCGTCCACTGATACAGTGTCCGCTCCGCGGGCATGGGCTTCGCTTTCCGCCCGCTCGTAATATGTCGACCGGAGTTCCTTAACCATCTCCTCGCGTTCCTTTTCGTCCAGGTTGATGTTCCTTACGAACTCGGCCAGGTCCTTTTCTATCTCTCTTTTTGCATCTTCCGAAAAATCCATGTTAGGTCCCTTCATCCGTTATAATTCCATATCCGGTCCATGACATCGTTATGTTTCAGCCATTCAATTTTCATCTCATCGAAGAAGGCCTGGCCCAGCGGGGTGATGCCGTAATATTTACGAGGCGGCATGCCCGGTTCCGCCTCCCTCCAGTAGCTCGTAATCAGCCCCTCACCCTCCATCATGTGGAGGGCCGGGTACGCGTTGCTCTCCGTCAACGTGAAAACACCGTCGGTGATTGAGATAAGCTCCTTGATGATTTCGTAGCCGTACATATCGCGGCAGCGGAGCAGCGAGAGCAGCGCCACTTTTGTGCTACCCTTCCTCAATTCTTTTTGCCATTTTTCCATATCTGATTGCATCATTACCACATACCATTCTGTACATAATACAATTGTGCACATAATACAATTGTTTACCTACTAGTCATATGTACATCAAACTACTACATATAAGTTTTCATCGGTAGGATCGTAGCCGTATTCAAAGAGGCTGCAAGTGCCTCATCGTAGCCGTCTATCGGAACTGAATAGAGTCCAATAAAAGCCATATCTGATGATTATTTCGAAAAACAGCCAGGTGCATAGCAGATGCGTCTATTGCATCAAATGTTGGCATCGTAAAACATCAAGTTGAAGCTGAATAACCCATCCGTCATAAAATATGAAATTTATGAAGCTCCCGAAAGGAAGAAAAAACCTCAGTTGAAGTTCTGGATTTATAAGGAGAATGAATAAAAGTGTGAAAAAGCATTTGGGAAAAATATACTGTTAGGGATAAGCAAAAATGGCACACTAAAAAGATAGTGAAAACATATAACAGTAAGAACCCTGTTGAAGATTTTCTTTTCTAAACATGCAGAAATACTTGCCATCTTAACAAAATCGTAATTATTGGGATTATTCTTTTCTTAGGCATACACATATTGTATCAAAGAATATTTATGCTTTCTAAGCTGGAAACTGTCAAATCTTCATGGTTAATATCCTGTAAAAGGATTCATACATGACTAATCTATAAGAAAAGATTTAAAATGACTAACAAGCCTTGAGTAATAATACAATAGTTGCATAAATAGAAAACCGATTCACTTGAAGAATTAGAGGTAGTTTGGAAATGGGAAAATATGATGTAATTGTTATTGGAGCAGGAGTTAGCGGGCTTTTATCCGCTTTGACGCTTTCGAAACATGGGAAAAAAGTCCTTTTACTTGAGAAAAGGCAGTATCTCGGTGGTAACTGTAATAGCTATATGGTAGATGGGTACCAGGTAGACACTGGAGTCCATGCAATAACCCACCTTAGTGAAGGTCCTTTGAAGAGGTTGATGGACAATTACTTTGATTATCTGCCCGTATTTGAAGACTACGGATATTATTATGTTCGTACTGAAAATTCTTTTATCAAGGTTCCTTCAAATCTGAGAGATTTCGTTACCTTTGACGTACTTCCGAGAATGGACAGGCTTCTGCTCTCTCAGACTCTCACGAAAGCCTTTACTCTTTCTTCATTTGGGATAGACCTTTCAGAAAAATCAGTTTATGATTTCCTGCCAAAGAACCTCTCTAAAGATACCTGCGATTTTGTAGACACTATATGCATTTCTCTTTCAGGAAAATCCATGAAAGAAACCTCAGCTCAGCGCGTCCTGTATGGCAGCAATTTTGTCAGGGATAGCATTACGCAAGAGCAATTTGATGCCATGATCGGAAAACTTGAGACAAAAAAACGTCAATCTGAGGAATCGATTCTTGCCTCAATCTTCCCACATCATCTTCATGCCTCTCTTCAGGTAAAATTGAATAGAGTTACTCAGCCATTTACATCGCTTGAAAGGCTTGCAACGAATGATGTAAATAACTCTCAAGGCTATCCCAGAAAAGGATTGAAAGCTCTTCTTAACGCAATCCTGTTTTCCCTTCCGAAAACCGTCGAGATCAAAAATGAGTGCGAAATAAAATCTATTCTCGTACAGGATGGAAAAGTCTTGGGTGTGGAAGCTGACGAAATATATTATTCTGATCTTGTTATTTATACTGGTTTTGCAACCGAGCTTCCCAGGCTTATAAAAGATCTTCCCGGAGATTATGTAGGAGATCTCAAGCGTATTATGCATAGTAAAAGCCTGACTGTCTGGCTTGGCCTGGAGAAAGAGCTTCCGGAATTGAATTATATAGGTTCTGAGATCTGGTTTAAAGATTTTGCGTACTGGGCAACGCCTATTAGTAATTATGACCCTTCCCTTGCACCCAAAGGCAAACAACTTATTGGATTTTCCTTTGTCATCGACGAAAATAGTAATGAAGAACAGGAACTCAAAAAAGCCTATGACACTATTTTCCGCGCTCTTCCAAATGTAGAAAGACATATTGAAATGCAACACGAACAAATATCTGTTCCCGAAAAAGCTGCGGTCACAATTTACGGAAAGTTCGCAGATATCCGTACTCCTGTACAGAATCTCTATGTAGCAGGCACTGACACTGACAGGCGAAGTATGGGAATTACCCGTGCCGCATATTCGGTCATAGAGCTCCTGAAGATTCTCGGTGAGGACGGAAATTTGCATTGAAAAAAATATAACTCATATAGTGAAAAATTTCCATACAGGATCTCCGATTAATGACTGGTCTTTTTGTACACAAATAGGGATTTTAGAGAAAAACTAATAAGGGGTAAAAGTTCAAATGGTGCAAATGCATAAGGCAT
>JAUPKV010000097.1 GCA_030837265.1 Methanobacteriota archaeon | reverse complement strand
GGGAAGAAAAGCAACTGAAAACTTCAAGGAAAAAATGAAAATTGTATTTGATGATTATTTAGGAAAATGGAATTACATAGCAATTCCACAAGTGAAAAATTGAAGTTATATTTGCAGCATTCCTAAGCGTTTAGAAAAGTTTGAGCGGAGCCCTTAAAAATTCTTATGGTAAAATGGAGTGCTAAAATATTTTATATATAGTTTTTATTTTTTTTGTTTAATTTTTCTAATTTTTTTCCTGTCACAAATATGAAATGTAGAAACTTGCCGAAATGCTTTAAAGTAATAAAACACAATATATTTTTATATACTGTAGGGGATTACGATGGGTATTCTTAATAAAATGAAGAAAGTAATTGATGTATTTACAGAAGATGAGTCTGTAGAAAAAGGAAATGATTTTGAAAAATATGTTGTAAACCTTTTTGATGACAGATATTTCTCGATTGTCCAGTGGAGCACGGATATCACACGAAAACATGATAGATATGTGGAATCGGATGCAGGTCCGGATCTTATTATGCGCTATATTCCAAAAGACGAAATTTTTTGTGTTGAATGTAAATTCAGGTCAGGTCTATTTGAAGGTAAACTCCAGTGGTCCAATCCTCAACAGTTAAAACGCTATCAGGAGTTTGCCAGAGAAAAGAGGCTTCCTTTCTTTGTTGTTATCGGGTCTGGCATGAAGCCATACTATCCTGAAAGAATGTTCTGTATACCTCTTAAGGAAGCAAAGTACCCCGCACTTTTCCCAAGTGTATTTGAAAGATTCGAAAGAAAGCCTGATAGGCCCTTTTTCTGGAAAAATAGAATGTTGGAATAATTTCTTAATGTGGGCGTCTCCTGAAACCCAAAATTACTACTCTAAGCCTCTAATTTTTAATAATTAATCGAGTTTCTGATCCTGAGAAAAACCCTTCTACTTTTATGATTAGAGGATAAAATTAGTTTTGGGATAAGCTCATTAACATAAAAACTATGCATAGCTCACATGATAGAGTACCCATGTAGTTGGACATTTTTAATGAAAAACCCTGTTTTCAAAAGTTTGCTTATATCCCAGATCTTGCTGTCCGACTTTGTTGCAAAACAGGTTAATTTCAAAGCATTACCTGCCAAAGAGTATAAAAATGGTTATAAAAATGGTTATGAAAATTATAAGACCCAGCGCTATAAAGCATACGACAGCTTTAACTAATTTTTCCATAATCCACCTCTTTGCGGTTTTTTAGTCCACCCTATAGATTTAATATTGTTTATTTTATAAAAATACGGCTGAATTCTTTTGTTGACATTTCTTCTCAACTTTAAATCCAAATTGAAATCGGTGTTTTTGAATCTGAATCATTTATAGCGATCACAGTTGAACTGTAGTATGTGTTTAACACAAACTCATAGGTTTTAGTGATATTGCCATCTTTACTTTATAACTGTATGTACCTTATTTAGCAAAGATTCCTGGAGATGAAACATTTTTTTCATAAACAAGAAGATACTCTTTACTAAAGAGACATGTTTCATTTTGATCGTGTATTTTTACTAATATATCATGATCCTTGGAACCTTCATTGAATACAGCTAATATAAGTCGACTTACTCCCCTTCTTCAGTGCTTCCTCCATATTTGCCGTTAAGATATTCTCCTACTTTGGTATCTACGGATTCAAGTATTTGATTATCTTCCTCTGTGATATTATCAGGATATCGACTCCATATATCTGTCATAGATTGTTTCATAGCTTGCTTTTCTTGGTTAGAAGCACTGCAATTGTCGATGTACTGAAATAGGATTTTTTGCTCATTTGTATCTGCCATAAGCAAATACCAGTAAGGATTATTTTGTGTAATTGGATCACTATGATAGATGACCACTGGCTCTTCTTCTATAGTCAGATTAACTTCTGATCCATCTACATCTTCACGGATTTCTTCATCACTTGCAGCTGGCACAAGCGCCATGCTCATCAGCAGCAGTGCCAAAATTAGCGTTCCTATCCCAAATCTCTTTGTAAGCATTATTTTACTCCTGTTTATTCCACAAGAGGCAAAATCAAGTACTTCTTAGATATATAAAAAGATAACATCATCCGAGCTTCTTAGGATATACCTTATGAAGTTCATGTGACCTGGAAAGTACATTTGAACTCCATAAACTCATTTATATTAATCCATTATAAGTTTTCCCATGTAAAGTATGAAATTATTCTACTTTCATATCGTTTTGAGTATAAAATATGTTCTTAATCTTGATTGTTTGATAATTTATACATAAAGAATATATAGGGCAAGCTCATTCCAAAACTTCGAATCATGTTACTAATTATCAAATTTGGAAATAATCAATCGAGCTTCTGATTAGAAAAATGGTTCTGAAACTCTTAATTGATGTGGAAATAAAACTGGTTTTGGGATGAGCTCGATATAATACCCTAACTCATATTCAAATATATAATTAAGTATAAATTTAATTCCGACAAATTTCTTAAAAAAGACCTCTTTTTTCTAGAGAGTATTAATTTTGCAGCAAACTCATGAAACTACAGTAGTGTACCGAAATTTCTGAAATTTTAGTTGATTTTTTAATCTTTTTCTTCACCACAAAAACAGGATTTTTCGTATTTATTAATACATAGGTTTTCTGGTAAAACTTATTCATTTTGGCAGTTTTAGCTGCAATTTACCTCAATAGGGTGAAAATGGCAAAAATACAAAGGTTTTATTCAAACCTATGTATCATACCGAATAATTACCAGAATCTCTAACAGGACTTTTCACTTCCTTTGCCTCAGGCAGCAACTTAGAAGGGAGAAGAGAAACCTGATTTAAATGTCCTTTCTTTATTTTCCTTTCCTTTTCTTATCTTGTTGTTTTACTTTGTCGTCCGCTTC
>JAUPKV010000013.1 GCA_030837265.1 Methanobacteriota archaeon | reverse complement strand
CCTTTATACCCACATCTATTCCTATTGTGGTTGATTCTGAAAATACTTGTTTTGTTGGTAATTCTATTTCATTGTCAACCAAAATGGAAATATAGTATTTTCCTGTACTCGATCTTGAAATGGTTGCAGTTTTCATTTCACCTTCAAACTGCCGATGAAGAACAGCTTTAACATTTCCGATTTTAGGTAACTTGATGGTGTTTGTATCAAAATCTATGTTATAATGTTGTGGTAGTTGAAAAGACTGAACCGGGTTTTTCCTTGATTTGAAGTTAGGAAATCCAGTTTTCTCTCTAAAGAATTTAGTGAAAGCCGATTCAACATTTACTAAAGAAGCGAGTAGAGCCTGTGAATTTACAGTTTTCAACCATGTGTTCGCAGGTTTAACTTCATGGACTAATATTCTTTGTAAGTCGAATCTTGAAATCGATTTCTTTGATTGTTGGTAAGTTTTTATCTTCTGTTCTAGAGCCCAGTTATAGACAAATCTACATGCACCAAAATGAACTTTTAGAAATTCTTCCTGATATTTTGTTGGGTATATTCGGTACTTATAGGCTTTGAGCATTACTTATCATGTAGTTTAAAGAAATATATAACCTCGCTAAGAGATAATTAGTTAAGTTTAGAAGTTATAAACGAAAGTACGAGGCTGCGCTTTCATCCCCCACCTGTCCGACCCGATAAATCGGATCTACCGATGAAGGGAACTTCCCGCCGTGCCTCTGTACTCCCAAGTTAAAATAAGGTTCCTTGTCAAAACTATCAGGAAATTTTAAATATAACTTTTTAACATTTATAGTAATGTGATAGGGAAAGGCCAGGTGGAAAATACGGAAATTAAAAACCTTGTTATTGCTTTGTTTCTTTTTGTATGCTTTTTTTCAGTAAATTGTTTAGGTTCAATTATCAATGTTGGCCCCGGCACCTCTTTCAGCCCTACGGGCTCAAACGATCAAACCGTTATTAACGCTGCCATACAATCAGCGAATCCAGGAGATACAGTACAGCTTGCATCGACCACTTTTCATATAAGTTCACCAATAAGTATGAAATCCGGGGTAACCCTTAATGGAAATGCAGTAGGTGCAACCGTTATCTATTGTGACAATCCGGACTCCAATTTTGCAACTGATAATATAATTAACTGTAAAAATATTTCCAATATTGCAATTTCAAATTTCTTAATTGACGGAGGCTGGGGATCTTTAAGCAAAATGCATGCCGCAAGTAACAAGTTTAGGGAACGTGAAAAAGGAGTAAATTTAGTTAACTGTTCAAATGTAGTTATTCACGACTTGAAAATGCAAAACAGTATGGGTGACTTTATTTTTTGTTCCAAAGGCACCAGCAATGTTCAAGTTTATAATACTATTTGCAAACCTGGTCATGATAGTTTTGATGCCTGGTCAGCTGGTAATGGAATTTCGATATTTAATAACTGTTGGGGCACTTTTATAAATTCTTGCATTAAAATACATAATACGAAAAACGTCCGAATTTACAGGAATACTTTCTATACCGATACAGGTTCCGGGAATGCCGGTGTAGAAGTAATGGGAGGTAATGTAACCGGACTAAATATTTATGATAATATCTTTTCTACACTTCAATTAAATACAATATATCAAGACCCCGCTGATGGCGTTTGTTCAGGAAAAGGTACTGTTTCAAGTAATATATTCTATAACAGTCCTGCATATAATGGAATCAAAGGTATGAATATTACTTCAAATGGCAATATTGTAACCAGCTCCTATTCAAACTCCAGGGGTACCAAAGATTGTGGGTTTTTTGCAGACAATGTTACAAAGAAGTTACCCGTTTACACCGGTTCTCCAGCGCCGTCCGTTACTTTTCCGACTGATGGCAGTACTATATCAACTGTTAACGGGTATGTGAGTATAAGCTGGACATACTTAAACGCAAGCAGTTATTCTATCGATGTGTATAACAGTACATCCCGGTTTGATTCTTCACATCTGATATTTAGCCTTAACACGTCACAAGCATCTGCAAATGTCCCAATAAGCGATAATGGGCCTTATGCTATCAAAGTCGGTGCATATGATGAAGTTCGTAATTCCTGGGTCTACAACAGTCCTGTAAGCTTTTTCACAGTAAATGGTAAAACCTCGGCCACGGTCTACTCGGGTGTATTCGGACATTTGACCGATGCAGCCACCGGTTATCCTATTCAGGGTGCCGTAATCACATTATATAATGACACCTGGCGCAGTACTCAAATTACTGATGTTGACGGGCTTTACCAGTTCACCGTGAATAATGGGAAAGGCACCTACTGTTTAACTGCTTCAGCAATAGAGTATCTTAGCAGTCCTACATTACCAATAAATATGACCGGTACAAACACCGAACTTAGTTTAAAAATGGGTGAGGTTTCGGGTTACGTTTCACCACACTACGTAAAGTTGTATGTCTTAAATAGTTCTAATGATAAGGTTCCAGGGTGCGAAGTACAGGTTTATTCACCAGATAATGATCCCGGTAATGAGAAACCGAATTTTGTTGCCTGGACAAATGATGATAGCAGAATAAATTTGCACCTGACTCAAAACGTCACATATAAAGTCGTAATAATTCCTAAAGGTGGACAAACATACACTACCACATTGACCCCTGATCTGGATCAATATACTATAACAATACCCGTAAGTCCCACCTCTTCAATACCTGCAAGTCCCACAACTTCATTGCCTGCAGGTCCCACCTCTTCAATACCTGCAATGGAGACCGTGATTAGTGTAAACTGCACATATAAACAGATAAACAACACGGCAGCTTACATTAATGCAAGCTATTACGATTCTTCATCCCGGTCCAGTAACCTATCTTTTGTATTAGGTTCAATGAGTGAAGGAAAAACATTTGTGCCTCTGGGAATCCCAGGTACTAATGACAAAGTAAATTATCCGGTAGGGATGGTGAACGATTCCTTTATAGTCACGGATTACGCCGGAAAAGCGTTCACAGTCAGAATTAATGCCCAGTCTCAAACTTATGGCACTGTAAGTGAAGATCTTAATGTATCGTTCCCAGCCAGTAATGCACCTTTAGCAGGGATTTACATATACGCTTTTTTATTTTCTTTAATTGTACTGGCAATAATTGTATATTTAAATAAAAATAAAAAATAGGGGCACTTTTAAAAGCGTTTTGCGCTGTATCCTACCACATCTATGGTGGAATACAGTGCTATAACCTAATTCTCAGATATACAATCATTTGTGGGAGTACAGAGGCACAGCAAGGAAAAATCCGGTTCAGTCATTTCAACTACCACAACATTATAACGTAGATTTTGATACAAACCCCATCTTTTGATACAAACCCCATCAAGTTACCTAAAATTGAAGAAGTCAAAGCAGTCCTTCATAGAGAATTTGAAGGTGAAATGAAGACTGCAACAGTTTCAAGATCAAGTACTGGAAAATACTATATTTCTATTTTGGTTGATAATTGGTTGATATGAAGTAGAATTATTCAGTAGTGGGAGTAGTCACTTTTCCTTGCGTTCATCTATAAAATCGAGGAGTTCCTGTGAATCATTTATCTTATCGAGCTCTTTCTTTTCAATTAGCACCGTATTCTCAACGGATTTGATTTTGGAGTGCCCGTTTATGATAAATACGGATTTTGTTTGAGTAACGCAGGAAATGCTGCTCATGAGATGTGCTCTTTTTATAACTGTTGTATTGAATTCGCTTACTCCTGTAAGGATAACCGAAGATTTGTCGCGTGAAATGGCCTTGAAAGGTGCCTGCGCCGTAGGAAGGACATCGTAGCCAAGCATGGAAATGGTGTTTAGGATCAAATCTTCCGGCAAAGATCTTTCAGGTTTCATCTGATTTTCATCATTGGGTTCTGTCTTTTTACGAGACTTTTTACTTCCTAATGAATTCAGGATATTTATCGGCTTTGCCAGCTCAATCCCGAAGATATCCTCAAGCTGAAGTACGACGTCTATGGACGCATCCATTCCTTCTTCTTCGTACTTGCTAATTGTTCTCCTGGATACTCCTACCATGGTAGCGAGAGTTCCAAGTGACATGGATTTATCCATCCGGACTTTCCTGAGGGTATCACCTTCTATGGAAACATACAGCCCTCCGGGAGCCGCTGAGACAAGCGGGGGTATGTTTTCGATAAAATAATCAATAAGAGTCTGGGCATTCAGAGCAAGTATGTCATAGCGCATATATACGACGTTATCCTCAAGCATCTGGTCTCTAGTCTTAGCCCCCACTACGATAGCCGAGCCTCCAAGATACTCGGCCAGATACTTCATCTCCCTGGCAGTTTCTTCATTCAGGCCGTCAATATTAAATAAAGCTTTGCACAGTAAAAGTATCTCGCCCTTCCGTGCAGCAACATCGAAACTCCTCGGACGGATATTACAACGGTCGGATATCACAAAGCCTGCGCGAGCCAATACATCGATAATTTGATGTATGAGATCTTCTTTTGTCATTACAGTACCAATGTCTATTTGAACATCTATATATACGTTTCTTTACTATTGATAAACATTCATTTTAAGATCAGCCGATGAGTTGCGAAAATCCCCTTAAATAGAAAATATCACAGTATAGGAAAGAAATGATTATCGGAATTGATGATACTGATTCAAATGAAGGTATGTGCACCACATATCTGGGTGCTCTGCTGCTCGATGAACTGAAGGCCTACGGTACCGTAGAAGCCCTGCCTATGCTCGTGCGCCTGAATCCTACTATTCCTTACAAAACCAGGGGAAATGCAGCGGTAGCCCTGAAACTTAACACCCGTTCCCCTGAGAAAGTTATTGTTCATGTTTTGTCCAGGATAGAAAAACTCGCACGCATGGAGTGCGAAAAAACCAATCCGGGTGCGGTTTTCATTCTGGAAAAGGACTACGAAAAGCTCAAGACTGTGCTCTTTAGCTTTCTGGAAGAAACTGTGAAGAATGTAATAGAAATTCAGGAGGCAAAAAGTCTTATTTCCGAATTTGGAATTTCCGCCAGAGGCTTCAAGAACGGTAGAGGTTTGATAGGCGCCCTTGCAGCCTGCGGTGCTATGTTAAATCCCGATGAATGGGAGCATACTTTTGAACACCTGGCGTACAGGCAAAAGGAAAAATGGGGGACCCTACGCGAAATTGATAAAAGGAGCTTCTTTGAAGCTGATAGGAAAACATATCCGGAGACCTGGGATACGGTAGACCTGAGAAATAAAATGGTAGTCTGCGTACCCCACTCAGCCGATCCTGTGCTTTTCGGGATCAGAGGGAATAATCCCAAAGCCGTTACCGAAGCTGCACTTATGATAAGTTCCGAACCTGTAGAAAGGTATGCAGTATTCAGGACAAACCAGGGCACGGATATGCATCTCCTGCATGCGGGAAACATTGCTGAAGTCCGGGACCTGCATTCTTACAGGCTTGAGGGCAAGGTTTCGGCAATTCCCAAAACCATTTGTGGAGGACATGTTTTTTTTAAGATCCGGGACGAGCGTGGTGATGAGATAGGTTGTGCAGCCTTCGAACCGACCAAGAACTTCCGGGACCTTGTCCGGAAGCTTATTCCAGGGGATCAGGTCATACTTTCAGGTAGTGTCACTTCCATGACCCTTAATATTGAAAAAATGGAAATTAAAGCTCTTGTACCTCTTTTTATTGAAGAAAACCCATTATGCCCGGAGTGCAAAAAACATATGAAATCTGCCGGACAGGGCCAGGGATTTCGCTGCAAGCAGTGTGATACAGAGGCTCTAACTAAAATCAGGTATGCTGTAGAAAGGGATATTGATACAGGATTGTACGAAGTCCCGCCCTGTGCCAGAAGGCATCTTGCAAAGCCGCTAATAAGGGAAAAAAGAACCGATATTAAGGTTCATCCTTCCAGGTGAATGAAAAAATCCGTATGGAAGCGAAAAACTCTTCTTTATTAAAAAAAGCACTTAGTACCTAGCCGAAAATGTTTATTACTCGTGCACCTTCAAGCTTGGACATTTCTACTTCCGAGCTTTCCAGCACTTTTTTTCTAATCCGGATGGGGGCACCCGAACGGAGGGCGAGGGCGATGCAGTCGCTTGGCCTTGCGTCAAACTGCATAATATTATTGTTCTGTCGGATAAGAAGGCGGGCATAGTAGATGTTGTCTATTTTGTCATCAATCATTACACCCTCGATTTTTATTCCCAGTCGGTCAAAGATGTTTACCAAAAGGTCATGGGACATCGGACGCGGAGGAGAAATTTTTTTAAGCACATTTCCTATTGAAAGTGCCTCCAAGTGACCTATAAAAATAGGAAGCATACTGCCTTTCGTATTCTCAAGGAGCACTACAGGTGTCGGGTCGGTAAAGACATCAACTATGTAGACATCTTTGACGCGAATCTCCTCGAAGTCCTCATAGTTATCGATGTCCATGTTTCATAGTTAATTTCTCACCTTATTTAATACTTGTTTAATTACTCGGAATACGTCGACGTTATACTGAATACATAACGCCCCCTTAGTGTATAATTTTCTTTGTAAACTAACACTGTCCGTTTATTCATATTCTTCGTTTTTCAGTAATCAAACACAAATTGCGGTAAGTTGTTTTGACATTGAATGGTTCAGATTCGTAATATTTAGAATAGATGCAAAAAACATATAAGACATATTCACAGTTGTAGTTTATAAATTCCTTAAAATATTAAAATTAAAAGCATATATATCCGGATAAAGGACTGAATAAAATATATTTTCATGATTTATACATAATTTAGATAGTTTGTGATACCAGTATGGAAATTCAGAATATGTTCCTGAGTATAATTTGGCTCAGTGGTTTCTTAGTTTTATGCGCCGGTGCTCTCTGGATGTTAAAAGTAATTGTGGATTCGGTTACACTTTTAGGGGACAAGAATAAAGATGAAAATGCAGCCGGGCAATTTATTGAAGAGACCGGTGAGCTTGACCTGGGTGTTAATGCTTTCTCAGATGTAATGCCGGAAAAACCAGAGAATTGATACAGCCAGTAGTTCCAAATATTGAAAATTCAACAAATAATTATAAAAGTGAGTAAGTTAAATAGATTAGAAGTTATAATAGATTAGAAGTTAAAATAGATTAGAAGTTATAATATTTTATAAGTTATAATATTTTATAAGTTATAATAATTTATAAGTTTTAATGGATTAAAAGGTATGGGGCAGTTATCTGTATAATGAAAAATAATCTTTTAGATATAAAAAACTTGATCTGGTCAAAATAAACAGATTATTAATTTTCCATAAAATGTAAAGTTTTTATATGAAATTATTTTGCCTAATATTGGCCAGAAATTTAGATAGATATTCCAGTGCGTTTAATAGTGTCCTGTAGGCATTGTTTTAAGAAGAGGGTATCGAATGTTATTAAGCAGTGTATCATCCAGTATAATTTCAAGCGCCGTATCATCAAGCGCAGTGTCATCTGCAGTGTCTTCAAGTGCAGTGTCATCTGCTGTGTCATCCAGCGCAGTGTCATCAAGTGCCGTATCATCCAGTGCAATCTCTTCAAGTGCAATTTCCATGATTACAACGCCCGGTTTACCTCATTATGGCGTTGCAATGGTTTCTGCGCTCATAGTAGTGCTTGCTCTTAAAGAAATCCTTTCTTCCTCTCAAAAGTGGAATAAGTATCTTAATAATTCATTTAATATGGCTTCTGTGCCTCTAACATTCACTTTTCTGTTTATTCTCGGGTTCAAGATAATGACAATTCTCGGTTAATCACTCGAGTTTCGCTTCCCGAGTTTCGCTTCGGGAGCACGAGGTCCGTTTCGCTCTCTTTGCTCGCTCAAGCAGACTAATTTTTTTCATAGGTTCTTTACCCTCTTTTTTTTCACCGTTGTCTATGTAGTTATGAACTTTTTAGTACAGGCTTTTGTTCCTTGATTTTG
>JAUPKV010000096.1 GCA_030837265.1 Methanobacteriota archaeon | reverse complement strand
TTGCGGTGTTGCTCAAATTATTTCAGCGTGAAGGACGCTTCCCCGTCTTCAAAAATGAGGTCACCAGCGTGGTTATTTCTTTTGTTGCCACACAAGTTGATGTTGCACCTGAACTTTATCTGCAATATGCCTGGACTGGTAGCACCATCGAATACCATCGAGCACAGATCCGCAAAGCGCTTGGTTTCAGGGAGTCCACTAAGGAAGATGCCGAAAGGATGCAACAATGGCTCATTGCAGACCTTCTTCCACAGGAGCATCAGGAAGAGCGCCTGCGCGAGCAAGCCTACAAGTGGTTCAAACGCGAGCATCTGGAGGCTCCGACATCAGACCGTCTGACCCGTATTATCCGTTCCGCTCTCCACACCTTTGAGCAGCAGTTGTATGACGCCACACTTGATCGTCTCCCCGAAGCATCACAGGTAGCACTTGAAGTCCTCTTACAGACCGAGGTCGCTGCGCTGGAAATGAGTGAGGATCAAGGGCAAGGTCCTCCAGATCCACAAGCAACCAGGATTCAAACAACCGGTACCCTTCAAGTCATAAGCCAGGACCCTGGACGCAGTCAATCGTCTCAATTATGAGGTATGTGTCTTGCAGGCACTACGGGAAAGAGTGCGCGTGCGTGAGATCTGGGTCATGGGGGTTAGCCACTATCGCAACCCTGACAACGATATGCCCACAGACTTTAGCCAGAAGCGTAACATCTACTATGAGGCGCTCCACCAGCCTACTGAAGCGGGCACGTTCATTGAGCAAATCAAAGGGGATATGCGTAAAGCTCTCCTTTTGCTTGACGGTACCATGCCCCGTATTCTCAATAAGGTCAAGCTCCTGCCAAATCGCAAGAAACCGATCTGGCTCTCCCCGCTTGATCCCCAGCCTGAACCCTGCAATCTGGTGAACCTTAAGCAGGAGGTGGGCAAACGTTGGCCGATGACGAGCCTGCTGGATATACTCAAAGAAACCGCCTTGCGCACCAACTTTCCTGACTTACTGACTTCTGTTGCTAGTAGGGAGTGTCTCCCACGTAATGTATTGCATCGGCGGTTGATCCTCTGTCTCTATGGCCTCGGGACAATCACTGGCTTCAAACGCTTGCCCAGTGCCGATCTAAGCACCACCTACTCCGACTTGCGGTACGTGCGCAGCCGCTATATCCACAAAGAGCAATTACGCAACGCTATTGCTCACGTCGCCAATGCCATTTTTTAAGGTGCGACGAACGGAGATCCGGGGTGAGGGCACTACGGCCTGTGCTTCAGACTCCAAGAAGTTCGGGGCCTCGAACCAGAATCTGCTCACTGAATGGCATATTCACTACCGAGGACCTGGCTCCAGAAAAACTATGTAGATACGCACGGACAAAGCGAGGTGGCCTTCGCGTTCTGTCATCTGCTCGGCTTCCGCTTGCTACCTCGGCTCAAGGATATTGCCTCTCAGAAGTTATATCGGCCTGAAGTGGGCAATCCTTCGGACTACGAACACCTGCAACCTATCTTGACGAAGGTGATCAACTGGGATCTCATCCGTAATCAGTACGATGAGATGATCAAATATGCCACCGCTCTGCGACTGGAGACGGCGGATACTGAGTCCATCTTACAGCGTTTTACCCGCAACAATCTCCAACATCCCGCCTATCAGGCACTTGCAGAGTTAGGCCGTGCGATCAAGACAATTTTCCTCTGCCAGTACCTTGAATCGGATGAATTGCGTAGAGAGATCCATGAGGGATTAAATGTCGTCGAAAATTGGAACTCTGCAAACTCATTTATTCACTACGGAAAAGGAGGAGAATTTACTTCTAATCATTTAGACGATCAAGAGATATCTATGCTTTCTTTACATCTTTTACAGATTAGCATGGTCTACATCAATATGTTGATGGTCCAGGACGTGCTCAAAGACGAGGTGTGGCTCAAGAGGTTGACCAAAGAAGATTACCGGGGCCTGACTCCCCTCTTCTATGGGCATGTCGAACCTTATGGTACGATCCAACTCGGTATGACCAGACGGCTCGCTCTGGCGTAAGGCCTACTTTGGGGCTGGTGACAGCTTACGTAGCTCTACCCAATATGTCTAGCAAATTTTCCTTTTCAGGATAACTATTCTAACACAAAAAAGAAAACTAAAATAATAAGGCAGTATGTCGAGAGTTCTGTAAATTTTCTTCGCAATATATGCACAGGTTTAGTTGTAAAATCTGTGCGCTTTCCTTACAAAATGACATATATCCTAAAACTTGATGGCATTAGCAATATTACATAAATATAGGTTCTGTCAAGTTGACGGGTGTTAAACATTTTATAGGTTCGAATGTAGCTGGGAAAATTCCTTAACACCCGTCAACTTGACAGTACCTAAAAAATATATATGTTAATTATACATTTACTCTATGCAATTTTTATTATCCAATTTACCTGAAGTATTCTTTAATTTCATTCATTTTCAAACAGTTGGTGTTTCTGGTGCAGCAATATTGTTTTTTTGTATCTTTACATTTGTTGTGGTTCCTCTTTTTTACACTGTTTATATAAGTCTAAAAAATAAAGCAATAAAAAAGTTTTTTGAAACGGGGTTTTTCTTTTTATTCGCAATTTGGTTATTATCCGTTTCAAGTATAATAGGACCATTCTTTTTCTACTTGGCAAATTATACATGTACAAGTTATGAAGCCACCTCTTGTTTCCTTACTTCTTTAGTGGTTGTAGTTATTGGATTTATGAGTGTGAGTTATTTGAAAAAGGAGACTGAAAAAATAAGTATTATGGAAAATGCTTATAAAATAGAGGAAGTTCCGAATACAATGGATGACTCTAACAAATCCAATGAAGGCATTGTGATAAATATGTATGAATAGAGAGTTTGTTTTATCCTGAAACGATTTTGCATATTCAAGAATGTAGACATGTTGTAGCTGAAGTAAAAAATGTATAGGGTTTGTTGTAAAACCTGTGTATTTGTGCACATATCTATGAATATCTCGACATTCGACTTTGAATTTACAGAAAAATTGGCACATTGTCTCTATTTTTTAGATGGATAGACTTTTAGGAAAAGAGTAAGCGTAATTTAGAACCTATCTTAAAGATAGGTTCTAAGAATTAAGTATTTTTCTCTTAATTTTTGGGTTGAATCACATAATTTGGAGTTATATCAAAGGTGGCAAATGGCTCCAAATTAGACCCGTCTAATAATTTATAATATAAATAGTTTTCTTTTTGATATTATTAATTATTTATCGTCTTTTTTTTATATCTTTGCATAATGATGTAAAACTTCTTGGTCTCTTTCATAAGCTTGTTTAGGATATTTCATATATATGAGCATACACCGTTTTTATTTAAACCTGTGCATCGAATAAACCGCAAAAATACACAAGTTTTACCTTAAACCGACATTCCGCAGATAGCCTCATGAAAAATAGTATTTTTATTGCTATTGTTTTTATGTTTTTGCTACAAAAATTAGAAAATTATTTTGGCTCAAGTTCTTAAAAATAAAGGTCCAAAGCTCTCGATGATAATAAATAATTAAAGAATTTTATGATATTTAGACAAAAACGCGAATAAATAAGCATATCAGTTTCAGAAAAACGATAGCAAGAAAAATGGTCAAATTTCAATGCTCATCTGCGGAATGTCGGCATAAAATTTGTGTATAAAATAAAGTTAATTTTATAGAAGATTTACAACACTACCCTATAAATCAATCAGAAGCTAAAAAACCTGCTGGAGATTTTGGTAACTCATTCATTGTGTTTTTGAGTAATAAAATCTCCAACAAAGGATTGCCCTTATATTGTTTTCCAATAGATGTTTACTTATTTTTCACAGTTATGTCATTCTTTATAGCTTTAATGTCACTGCCTTGAGCTCTTTACTGTTATAGTTCATGTCCAGGGACCTCTCAGAGCAAATTTGATTTAAATCTTCTGAACAAGGTCCAGTCGGAATATGAAATTCCTAGGGAGTGTCATTGAGTGTTACTCTAGGAAATCTGTGGACATGAACCTTAATTCAATTAGGAGTTTAGAAAATTTCCATTATTTAGTAAATCCCTTTCATAATTTTTTGCAATGGAATTCGCGTTTCTATATCAAAGATTTTTTATACTCCTTTATATAGTCATATATAATCTATAACTTAAGTATACTTATTTAAATCTGCGATATTTTAATCTTACTCTCCTAATTTTTCAAATTCGCCAACAATAATTGAGAAAAGAAGGTCATCCTATCAATCTGCAAATCTACACTGCTGCAATTCCCTACATAGTAGCTTTAATTCTTTCAGGATTAATAGCCATCTTGCTTTCATTCAAAGTACACAAAGCCTTTGATTATCATAGGACTCCTTTCTCAAGATACTTCATACTTATGATGCTAAGCATATCTTTGTGGTCGATGAGCTATGCTTTTGAGATTGGATTCGTCGATGTCGAGCTTAAATATTTTTTTGCCCGTTTTCAATATATTGGGATTGCCCTTGTTCCTGTTACCTGGTTCCTATTTGCTGCTGAATATTCAGGAACATGTAAACAGCAAGTGGAAAAGTACAGGAGAGCATTTTTTCTGCTTCCTTTCCTTACAATCCTCTTGGTACTTACAAATAGTTTTCAAAAACTGTATTTCGAAAGTTATTATCTGGATACCTCAGGAGCTTTTCCCCTCTCAGTAATTAATTATGGCTCTTTTTTCCGGATCTTCTATGTTTATTCCCTCATTTTGATTGTTTTGGGAACTTCTTTCTTTTTTAAAAAATCTGCTCTTCAAACCTCTTTATATATAAATCAGATAGTAGTTGCTCTAATGGCCGTTTCTATTCCGTTGCTGGGAAACATCCTCCACATAGAACATGTAAATCCTTTTAAACTCTTTGACCCAACTCCCTTTTTGTTTACAGTTACTGGGTTGATTTTTTACTGGGGCATCATGAAATATGAGTTTCTTAGTATTATTCCAATCGCAAGAAAAAGCGTTATTGAATCTATGAATGATGGGTATGTCGTAGCAGACTTCACAGATTCCATAGTAGATATTAATAAGTCGGCTCTTGAGTTGGTAGGAAAATCAAGAAAGGAAGTCGTTGGGAAAAACATAAATGAAATTTTCGGGGAAGAGTTAAAGCTATCTAATAATACTAATGACGAAGACTTCTTTGCCAAAATTTCATTGAAAAGCGGTTTTGAAACAAAATTTTTCGACCTCAACATTAGTTACCTTACATCGCGTGGTAATGTAAGGGGTAAATTGATGCTGATCCATGATATCTCAAAAATCTATCAGTATCAGGAAGCTTTGAAGCAGGCTAACAAGAAGATAAACTTGATGAACAATATCACAAGACATGATATACTCAATCAGGTGAATGTGCTTTCCGGATACACTATATTAATTTCTGAATCACTTCCTCAGGATGTCAAGAATGACCCACGGATAGCGAAGTATCTAAGAAATCTCAATAAAGGTATTGAGGTAATTCATAACCAGATTTCCTTCACTAAAGATTACCAGGAACTTGGATTGGTTTCTCCTACCTGGCAGTCTATAAGCAGTGTGGCAAAAGAAGCTTCTCTTGCCTTCTCCGGTCAGGGTTTGAAATTTTCCATTGAGGAGAAGGAACTGGAAGTTTATGCTGATCCTTTGTTTGAAAAAGTCTTCTACAATCTTTTTCAGAATTCCAGAGCTCATGGAGAGCGTGTTACTGAAATAACAGTTAGTTACCATAAAATTAATGGAAATCTTATAATTGAAATAACAGATGATGGAGTAGGCGTTCCTTTGGACATTAAAGAGACGATTTTTGAGAAATCTTTCGGAAAAAATACAGGAATGGGCCTTTTCTTAGTTAGAAATATTCTTTCCATCACAGGTATGGATATAAATGAAAACGGTACCGAAGGAGAAGGTGCCAAATTCATAATTAGAGTACCTTATCGAGACTGGAGAGAAAAATGATTTCTAATAAATTGTCAGTTTTTTAATTATAAGGTTAAGAACTTGCATGGGGCAGCTCCCCAAAAATGGTTTAAACAAATCGTTATCCAATCACAGCATTTGAAATCAATCTCAGTCCGAGAATTAAAGCTGATTCTCCATCCACAAGGATGGTTCTTGCGAATTTGAAGAGAAGAAGTTCTTCATCAACAGATTTTGTATAATTCTGGATGCATATAAGTCCTAATAAGAAACTTATGAGAATAATTAAAGGTTCAAAGGCAAGAAATCCATGAATTAGAGCGATGCCAAGAATCAGGTGGGAGAACAAATGCATTCCAGTAAGGAGATTGCGTGTATTCTTTTCTCCAAGACTTACTGGCAGGGTCTCGATACCTGCTAAAGTATCTCCTTTGATATCTCTGAAATCATATATGGTGGAATTTACAAAAAGTTTGACTCCAAAAAAAATAAAAATCAAAATTACAGGAACTATACTCCCACAGCTTTTGCCTGCAAGTCCGGCAGTGCAAACGCCCCAGGTAAGACCAACAACTAAGTTTTTGACACCAGCTCTGCCTTTAAGCCTTATAAAAAATCTGCCTATCTTAATGCCTTTACTGTATAGATAACCGATTACAAGAGGTATGAATGCAATTATAAGCAATCCCTCTTTCGCCAGCAGATAACTTCCTATTAAAAAAGCAAGCAGAGCAGCCGCAAGCCCTATCTCTTTTCTTGAGCCATTCAGTTCTTTACGATTTGTAGCATCTTCTTTAGATTCAAGAGTCCTGTCAATCGTATAAACTGTATAGATCACAAGTCCTCCTGCAATGCAAGCAAGCATACTGGACTGGACATGAAACAAGATAAAAGCTATATGAACCCGAAGTGCTCCAGAAAAAGCAACTAAAACCGAACTTTTTAATAGTTCAAAATTGGCATTTTTTTCCCAGTATCCAAGAATATTCATTCGTCTATGCCTTAAAAAATGCTCGAAATTCCCAATGACTATATCGACGCCCATGCAACTAACATTAGGTCAGTTTTTAATATTATTAATTCAACATAAGATTATAGAATCTCTATCATTTATAAGTGATCAGTAAATTTTAGAGAAGTAAGCTAATATTATAAAGATGGTTCCGGTGCAAAAAATGTCTGCTAAGGATATCATAAAAAGGGTAGTGTACCCATTATTCTGTAAACTTATTCTCGAGTTTATTCATAAGTTTCAAGGTAGAACCCATGTTTTTGCCATCTTTTCAAATACCAACATTTTATCATATAAGGAAGGGTAAGGTTAACTTCAAGCGAATATGTATAAACCCTTGACCCTTCCCCACATCTTAAAATAACTGATTATTCTAAAAGTTTCCGATTCCTGAAGAATTACAAAATGCCACTAGTATGCAAAATTGACATAACTTTATTAAAAGTCGTAATAAAAAAATGTTGTTTTTGTTTTATTGTCTAATTATTATAATGAAAATTGCCAATTTCATGCTGATTTTTCCGCAAATGCCTATGTGTTTGTTTTCTCTATCATTCCATTGACTATAGGAATATCGGGTTTTTGGCTGATAACCTATTTGATGCGAAAAAATAGTAAGAAACACATAGGCACTTTTTTCGAGGTCTGCAGATAATGGTTTAAATAAGTGTTACTAATGGAAAATATAAGTCTTTAAGAAAAATGGACTATGACAGTTTAGATTCTTGAAATCAATTGGGAGTTTAGTAAATTGCATCAAACAGTACAATATTCGATTTCTCTAGCTTTTCTAACTTTTCTAACTGTTTGTAGAGCTTTGGTCTTATGTCCAATACATACACAATTTATCTTCCTCATCGACAACCCTTGATGTGTGCCTTTAACTCTTCAGCATTTTTAAAGTGTCCTATAGGTTTCTCTTTCATATCCTCCAACGTTTCCGCAATAAATTCATCGCTAAATTCGAGTTCGGATATCGGTCTATATCCAGGTTCGAGTATTATCTCTGCATACTGATTTATTATTAAATCAATAGCAGCGCTTTTGTCTTTCAGATTATATTTAGCTTTAACGACATTAACAACCTGGTTTGAACTGTCGCTTATTTTTATATTGGCTTGAACCATCTTTATCTTTGTCTGAATCTTTTGTTGAACCAAGTGGATATCACCCACACGTGATATGTACTCCAAATATATATATCTGCTTTCTATAGCGATTTTACACTTGTGAAAAAAGGATTCTGATTATCGGCGAATGGAAAAAGCCACGAAACTATCCTAATAAAATATTCAGTTTTAAGTTAAAACCACACCAACCTTTTAGCATACAACGTTGGGGTTTTGACTAATTTCTGAACAGCCGTAAAGTAGCAGGCACTATGGGCATAATTTGATCAATTTTTAAGTTTTATCTTTTATTCTGGAAAAATTACACTAACTTTGACCTCTGGGAGCAATTAATGTCTATATAGTATTCGTGGTTTTCGAAAAATATTGCTTTAGCAAATGTATTAAAGAGACCCATATGATCGCATGATAATTATTTCTGATTAGATTCCATTACAAAGTGATCAATAGGCTTTAAAGATGAGTAGCAGTAGCGTTCGTACCATTTACTGAAAAGCTTAGCGTATATTTTTGTTAAAATGTTGGCTGAACCCCTTTATCCTCTCCATGCTCGCTACTTTGTGGATGGTGACAGCTTACGTAGCTCTACCCCTATTTCCAATATATCCCTGGCAGCTATTTTTCGTCTTAATTTTTGGTAGTAAGGTCGATTAATTCTACATCTGTCATTAAGGTCACCAATAAGATTTTATTTTTTATGCAGTGGTGAGGAAATATATAAGTATATAAAGCTGCAGTGGATAGTCTAAAGCATTTATTGATGTTATGATGTTTCAATTGCTCAATTGACCGTTGAAGAGGGATGGATGTTGTCAAAAGATCGTGTTTACCCAATAAACAAAGCTAACAGGTGTTTCATCCTGGGGATATGTCTGGTTGTTCTTGTTTCTCTGACTTCACTTGGCTGCTTGGAAGGCTCAGGGCAGAAGAATGATGCGATAAAGGTCCAGATCCTGGCCATCAATGATTTACACGGACAGCTTGAACCACCCAACGGAACAATGGTTACAGGCTATAATGAGGCAGGTGCTCCCATACGTGCTGATGTCGGAGGTGTGGAATATCTTTCTAATCACATTAAGAGTCTCAGCTCTGAAAACCCTAATACTTTCGTAGTCTCGGCAGGAGACAACATAGGTGCAAGTCCACTGGTCTCAGCAATGTTTCACGATGAACCAACCATAAAAGCCCTCAATATGATGGGAGTTGACTTTTCGGCTGTGGGCAACCACGAGCTGGACGAAGGGCTATCGGAACTTATGCGTATTCAGAACGGTGGGTGCCACCCTGTAGACGGCTGTAATGGTAACTCTACATTCGAAGGAGCAAGGTTCAAGTTTCTTGCTGCAAACATAGTCAATGAGAGCACGAATACCACAATATTTCCTGCTTATAATATTACCTATGTCCAGGGGGTTCCCATTGGGTTCATAGGAATAGCTCTTAAAGATACGCCGTCCATAGTGACTGCCTCCGGCGTAAAGGGACTTAAATTCCTGGACGAGGCTTCGACCATTAACGAATATGTCAAAAAGCTGAAGGAGATGGGGGTAAGAACCATAATAGTAATAATCCATGACGGGGGCTACCAGAAAGGACTGTATAACGAGAGCAAGAATGTGAGCGGTTCTATTCTGGATGTGGTTAACGCCACAGATCAAGAAGTTGATGTCTTTGTTACCGGTCACACCCATCAGGCTTGCAACGCTTTTATTGATAGCCGAATTGTGACACAAACCGGATCAGGAGGTCGTGTACTCACAGATATTGATCTGGTTATAAGCAATGAAACTCATGATGTGGTCACGGAAAGTTCCAGAAATATTATAGTGACCAGAGATTTACCTGAAGACCCCGAGGTATCCGAACTGGTCGAAGAATACAGGTCTCTTGTTTCCCCTCTTGCTAACAGGGTTATCGGCAACATTACGGGAAATATTACCTCAGCAACTAGTGGTTCAGGGGAATCATCTCTTGGAGATGTCATAGCTGATTCTCAGTTTAATGCTACCTCTAACCTTAAAGATGGTGCAGCTGTTGTAGCCTTCATGAATCCTGGAGGCATTCGTACAAATTTAGTTTATAATCAGCAGAGCGGGGATGAACTGCCCGGTCAGGTCACCTATGGCGAAGTTTTCAGCGTCCAGCCTTTCGGAAACAACCTTGTTACGATGACCCTGAACGGCTCTCAGGTTGACACGCTGCTTGAGCAGCAATTCGACAACCCGTCTCCTGGCAGCAATCGCATTCTGCAAGTCTCAAAAGGCTTCAGTTACTCCTGGAAAAAAAGTGCCCCAGCGGGTGAGAAGGTGGATATTTCCAGTATAAAGCTCAATGGTACCCCTATAGATCCGAACGACCTTTATCGAGTAACGGTGAATAATTTCCTGGCGGATGGAGGCGACAACTTTGCAGTCCTGAAGGCAGGAAACGATAAGTTGGTAGGAGTTAAAGATATAGATGCCTTTGTTAATTATTTCAAGGCTTTCTCTCCGGTAGCTTCCGGACCTAAAGATCGCATTGTACTGGCTAAGTGAGTTACTCTTTAATTCCCATAAATTAAGGATCTTCCAAATTGACAAATCAATATTGAGACATCTCGGGTTTGAGATATCTCATATTGACTGCTGGTACAGATGTATTACATATGGCTCTTTTATTTACCCAGTCTCTCTTTGGCTTTACTTTTTCTCTTTCCTGTAATTTCTCCTGTGGGTTCCCGAGTCTGGCTTAAAGTATATTTTCAATCTTGCAGAATAACCACAGCTATTGCTCCCTCAATGAACGTAAAACCGAAAAACTCGAAAAATATCGGCATTTTAGCCGTGATTGCCCCACTTTTAGTACTGGTATACTCACTTTTAGTACTGGTATACCCACTTTTAGTACTGGTATAAATACTATTTTAGTACTACTTTAAGTACTATCCGTTCCGATTTTGTATATTGTAAAAGTTGCAAAAGGTATAACACTTTTCAGATCGGCTCTTTGCGCATTATGATTAATAGAAATTAAACTGGGGATGAAACATATGTTTAACGTGAATATCTTGTTTTATGGAAAGGTGAAGCAGGTAGATGTGTATGAAAGCATGTTTGAGTATATCAAGGGCTCTGATATCTCCACACTTGAAATAAAATACGTAGAAGGTCAGCCGGAGTATCTAGTTGAAAAATGGCAGCCTGGGCAAGATTTTGATACGTTCTGCGCATATGACGAGAGACAGATTGGAGAGATAATTATAGACGGACGAAATTTCACCCGTATAAACAGGGGAGAAACAGATATCAATTATGTCCCAACTGACAGCCTGACTGAAATCCTATATACAATCTATCACTGTGATCATAACCAGAAAAAATGTACTTCCGTCGGGGAAGTATTCCAGACTGAGGAAGAGGCTGAGATAAGGACAAAGGAACTCAGACAAAAACTATAGCTTCTAAGTGCAGTTTATAAGGAACAAAGTGGATTGGCTTATATTTCATACTCGTTTTTTAATAAATGTTGAGTTATGTGACATTATAAAAAAATATATAAAGTTTTACAGTCATATAACTAAGTTGATGCCAATTCATTGGGAGAATTGGTTAATTTTTAATATCTTCGATCACAAGGAATTAATTTTGAGTACCTATAATTTGATTGAATTACACAATGTGTGTGACAGATTTGGGTTGCAGAGGTAGCACTTGGATTTGTGAAGCGATTCTTTGTATCGTTTTTAGTTATAAAAGCATGAAACGTTAATTGCTAATATCACATTACAAAATTTTATAAAATGTCAAAGAGCATAATTCGTGTGCATTCAGTCTTGTAGACAATAAATCAGGATATAAAATTCATAGAAATCTTAAGAACAAAATAGATGTTGTGACTGTTGTGTATCAATAGTCATCTAGCTTGATGGGAGTGAATTGCTTGTGTATATTTTAATAACGCCTGTAAATAATGAAGAAAAAACCCTTTCCAATGTAATCGAATCTGTAATTAAGCAAACCAAAAGACCAGCATTATGGTTGATTATTGACGATGGAAGCACTGACAACTCTCCTAATATAATAAAGAATTTTATGTCTCAACACGATTGGATAAAAACTATACATCTACCACCTAAGCCAAGAGATATAGTTTTTCATGTATCTTACGTTTATAAATCCGGATTTGATTCTATTATAAAATATTGTGAGGATAATAATATTGAATACAATTTTATTGCTTCATTAGATGCGGACACGGTATTAGAGCCTGAATATTTTGAAAAAATAGTAAATGAATTTGAAACAAACGAAAAGTTAGGCATTGCAAGTGGTGGGCTTTATCATGAAATTAATGGAGAATTGAAGCTATCAACAAGAGTTGAAAATTTTCCATCGGGAACCGGGAGGGTCTGGTCAAAAAAATGTTTCTTTGACACAGGCGGCTTTTCGTTGGAACCTTCGGCAGACTCAATTTCAAACATAAAAGCTACATTGCGGGGTTGGGATATTCAAAGGTTCAACGAAATAAAGATGGTAGAAAAACGATTAACAAGCAGTGCGGAAGGACTCTGGAATGGATATAAACATAATGGGTATATGGCATATTATTTAAATAAAAATCCATTGTTAATATTATTAGGCGCATTTCAATATACTTTAAGGAGGCCGCATTATCTCGGTTTAGCTTTTTTATGGGGGTATATGGTACCATTAATAAAAAGAAAAGAAAGGATTAAAGATAGAGAAATTAGTGAATATTTCTGGAATCACAGGTTATTGGAATACAAAAAAATAATAATGAAAAGATTAAGATCATTTATTCCTATATAATATAATAAACCATTTACTTCCTTAAGTTTTGATCATTTCAACGGTATTTTAATTTAAACAATTGAAATTTTTATATTTTGGACATTTTACTAAATTATTATTCGATTCTAAGATTATAAGGACCAACTATAACAATAAAGTTATATCCTTCTACGACCTTGTCTTCATTGATATTTTTATGCAGACGATTAAAGACATTGCAAGAAATAGTGGATTTTTGTTTCTTAATGGTATAGCAACAAACATTCTCAGTTTCATTGCCCTATTATATATCGCTCGCTATCTGGGTCCGGAAAATTATGGGTTATATACTTTTGTTTTCGCTTTCATTTACTTCTTTAGTTTTGTTCCTGACATGGGAGTTCATCAAATACTTGTTAGGGAAGCCTCAAAAGAGCCAGAAAATGCAGGAAAACTTATTGGCAACGGAGTGATAATACAGATATGTCTTTCGCTTGTTGCACTATTTTTAGCTGTTGTTCTTGTAAATGTCATAAATTTCCCTCAAGCTACGAGAAATGCATTATACATAGCTTCTCTCGGGCTGCTAATAAGTGGTGTTGGAGCTTACGGAATCATATATGAAACAAAATTGAGAATGGAATATTCCTTGCTGTTTAACATAGCCAACAGAATAGTTTTTCTACTACTCGTTTTTCTAGCTATCTCCAATCACAGAGGACTTAATTTTCTAATTTTTGCTTCAATTTCAGCCACTCTTATCCATAATTTGCTTATGTTGCTATTTGCAAAAAGATTAGTTAAAGTAACCTTTGACATAGATCTCAACTTGATGAAACAATTGTTAAAAGAAGCTATTCCAATAGCTATTGCCTCGGTTTTTACAATAATATATTTCAGAATAGACATAATCATGCTCTCCTTTTTACGAGGAGATACTGAAGTTGGATTTTATTCTGCTGCCTATCGTCTTACAGATGCCCTTGTTTTCCTTCCGACAGTGCTTACTACTTCCACATTTCCTCTCATGTCAAAATACTTCAAGGATTCCATTAATTCGTTTAATTTTGCTTATACCCGGACTTTTAAATATCTCTTTGCAATAGGTTTATTGATAGCTGTTTTGGTAACTTTTAATTCGGACAAAATTATTAATCTCGTTTATGGGCCCGAATACCAGCGTTCGGCAATTGCACTACAAATACTTATCTGGACAACGGCAATTATGTTTGTAACCACCCTTATCAGCACTACATGTATCTCGAGCGGAAACCAGCAAATAGTCTCAAAAAGAGCATTAATTGCAGCTTTACTAAACGTAATTTTAAATTTGATACTTATTCCCTGGATTGGTTACATAGGTGCCGCTATTGCTACCGTATTGTCTACGTTCGTAGCCATGATGTTCGGTCTGCTCTGGATTGATAAAAACCTTTTACATGAGAACTTACTCAAGGAAACCATTTCTCCTTTAATAGCAGCGGCAGCAATATCTTTTATTTTAATCCTGTTCAGGTCCTATGTTGATATCCTTTTACTCAGTTTTGTTTCTATCCCTATTTACGCTGCCGTTCTTTATTTAACCGGCTGGATAGACTCAATTGACAAAAACCTATTTTTTAAGTTAATCTCCCGCCCATCGTCATAAAACTCAAAGGAACAGTATAATCCGTACGAAGAGCTACCGTTCACATACGTGTGGGAGATATTTTCCGGTGACTCCTAATCGTTCAGGAGAAGACCCAGTTAACTCACAGAACCATTAAGAAAACTACATATACATTTTCGTATTATCACTTTACTCTACATAGGGTAGTGAAAAAACTGGGGTTTTACTGAAATGTTTTCTTTGGAGCTAGCGGGGCGAAGTATTCGGGACATTGTTATAATCTGCGAAAATCAGGGTACGGAAGAGGTAATAAAGCTTCCGAGTGATGTTTTAGAAGTATTTAGAAAGCTCGAAGAGGCTTACAAAAAAGCGTGTTCTGAGGATGAGTTAGCAACAGATTCTTTTGCTGCAGTACTTGGAGCTCTTGCTATTATGGGTTTCGAGACTTTAAACGGGTTGACATTAGTGGTAGAAGATATAAACAACAAACCAAACTACTCGCAGAACCAAAATTGAATTTTTAAGGAAATTCTGAAGATACTCACTACTGGCCAACATTGGGGGCCTAAAAGAAGCAAGATATTTACAACTAATGTTTGTCTACTATTTGTTAAAACCGATCAATAAATAATGAATAATTTATATTACTTTTTATAAATTTATTAAATTGTAAACACATTTAACTCACAAACACTGTTCTTATACCCTTATTTTACAGACTTCTTTTATTAGAAGTTGAGAAAATTTCACAATACAATTTGAGATGCTCAAAGGTTATAATTATTAAATAAGTAATCTGAGAACTCAATAATAATAAAAATATCAATATTATATAAAAGATAGAGGCATTTTGTCACGAAATAGCTTATTATTCCTTTATTTACTAAATGATCTTGAATTTTGGAATATAACATAAAGACAAAATAAAACATACATATAAAAAAATATTAGTTGATTGAGATAAATTTATATAATAAGTATAATCTAGTTATATTGATATAAAATTCAAACAAACTTTGGAGTGGGGGAAAAAAACATTAAAATTCGAGTTGTTAGTTCGCGAGAGGAAATCTTTACTCTCAATCCTAATGAACGTATTGTTCACCTGGCTTTCAGGCCATCGAACAAGGATGTTTTAGGACTTGTGGATACCTGTCCGAAACTTGAGGTGTTGCAGTTATCTCAGTCTTACAGGCGTTCGGTTTCAAAGTCAATCCAAACGTTCCTTGATATGCGGAGAATCCAGCTAGTCGAAGGAGATGTCTGGGGTCACAGGAAAGATATTAGTGAATATTTTGTCATTAAGCCTTCCGTGTTCGAAAAAATAAAGGAAATGAAGCTTGAAGGTAAAATGGCTGAAGAAATAAAAGTAAAGGTTTCAAGAGAGAGCAAGCTGAGCCCTCAAATGGTAGCTTACGTCATGGACAAAGACAATCCTGACTGATTTGTTGGTGAATTATAATTGTTGGTTGTTATCCGGTTTCAACATACCGGATATAATACCACCAAATATCTGTATTTTAGCTCCAACTTTTCAATACTTTTTTTGAATAAACCTTTTATACATTAGCCGCAGGTAAATCATCAATAAGCTTATGTGACCTAATTCAATTATTGTTTAACATGGACTTAATATCATTTAAGACTTAATATCATTTAATTTAATCTAATTGTCTTTAAAATTGTACTTATATAATCTATCTATCGCATATGGTCGAACATAAAAAAGTTGAATAGGCAAATTACATCGAAAATAAGGTAGGATAGATGAGATTATATTGAAAATAAGTGGGATAGGCGAAATTATATATGAAACGAAAGTGGGAACGAGATTTAGGACTTCAGGGAAGGATGCTTTTCACTATGTTTCTTCTTGCAGTAGTTTACCTTTTTTTCCTGGCATTCCTTTCGTACTACGGAGCACCTCCAATCTTCATGTTGTTATTTGTAGGCCTTTTCATGGCTGTTCAGTACTTTTATTCGGATAAGATGGTGCTCTGGACTACCGGAGCTCAGTTAGTCTCAGAAACAGAAGCCCCACAGCTTCATGGGATGATCACGCGGCTCTGTGCGATAGCTGACCTTCCGAAACCGCAGGTGGCAATTGTAAGGACAGAGGTACCAAACGCTTTTGCAACCGGCCGGAGCCCGAACAAAGCAGTTGTCGCAGTTACTACAGGAATTTTAAATAAACTCTCTCCAGCAGAACTCGAGGCAGTACTCGCCCATGAGCTAAGCCACGTAAAGAACAGAGACATGACAGTCCTGACGATTGCCAGTTTCCTTTCAACGGTGGCTTTCTACTTCGTCCGCTACAGTCTTTACTTTAACATGGGAGAAGATCGTCGGCGGGATGGAGGAAGTCTTATAGTCGTATGGCTTATTTCAATTGTAGTATGGGTTGTCAGCTTCCTTCTGATCCGTGCCCTTTCTCGGTATAGAGAATATGCGGCAGATAGGGGTTCGGCAATTATTACCGGGCAGCCCTCAGACCTTGCATCGGCTCTGATGAAAATAAGCGGGGTCATGGACCGGGTACCACGAGAAGACCTGAGGAAAATGGAAGGAATGAATGCCTTTTACATTATCCCTGCTATTTCAGGTTCTTCATTTATGGACCTCTTTTCCACCCATCCATCCGTGGAAAAAAGAATAGCACAACTTGAAAAGATGCAGCAAGAAATGAGTTAAATGCAGTAAATTGATTGAAGTAAGCTTAGGAGACAACTTCAAATGGGTTTCCGAGATTTTATGGATGCGATACTGGGAAGTAGCAAACTTCCCAAAGCAAAAAGTGAAAAACTGTTTGCAATTTCTACAGCCAGCATAACTCTGGAAAGTAGTCTTAACTTGAAGCCATCCGGGTATGCGGGGATATGTTTCAAACCAATCGGGGCTTCAGCCTACGAATCCGCTAGAAAAGAAATTCAGGAGCTTCTGGAGTACAGCTCAAAAGAAACTAAAACCGAGTTCAGAATGGAAAAAGATGAATTCAATTTTCTATGGGCGATTTTCAAAGATCCTGATTTCGATGACCTTGTTGCGAACATTCACCTTGTAAGTCAAACCCTTGAAGAACGCGG
>JAUPKV010000095.1 GCA_030837265.1 Methanobacteriota archaeon | reverse complement strand
ATTTTCACGGGTTTAGCACGGTTATTAATTTTATTGCATTCCCTCTGTTTCTTTTATCCGGAGCTTTATTCCCGGTTTCAAATTTGCCTGCCTCAATAAGAATTCTATCTTATTTTGATCCGCTTACATATGGTGTAGATGCTTTACGGGGAGTCTTGATCGGTCATTGTGAATTCCCAATTTCTCTGAATATATCTATTCTTTTAACACTGTCGGTTCTGATGGTCTGCGCCAGTGGTTATTTTTTCCAGAGAGCAGAGACGATATAATGTAATTTTTGTTTTTAGTACGAAATAATCACATTGAGTGTAGCAAAAAAAGTCAGGAATTTTGTGTTCCTCTTAAGAAGCCAAGTTGAACGACAGTTACTCAGAAGCAAGGTTAGGCAGCCTTGAAAGAAATCAAGGCTAACGCAACCATGCCTCCGGCATAAGGGGGGTTCAAATCTTGCTCGGGAGGGGGAATTTGAACTCCATAATTACTTCTGACCTACTCAATATAAATCATAAGGTTTTTAGCCACATCATCAAACAATCAGGATGAGTGTTGAATTTACAATTGTTTTTTTCAGAAGTAATACTTAAATGATGGATTTAATCAAAAAAGACAGATTTAGAGTACTTTCATATATTTGGGTTCGTTATTCAAAGAATTTCATGTACATTGTTTCAATTGTGTCTCGGTAAGCTGGATTTATGTTATACATTGTACTCCTTCCTACCTGATTTTCTTCAATAAGATCTAACTTTTTTAGTTGCTTTATATGCCAGGTAACTGTACCTTTAGAAATTCCTGTTGTTTGGGCAAGATCTCTGTTAGTATTGCATTCTTCGTCCAATATCTTAGAAATTATCCTGCGGGTCATCTCGTTTTGAAGGACTGAAATGACCAGTTTTTCTTTTTCTTCGTATGTGGAATTATTCTGGAAGTAACGGACTTTTCCGTGGTCACTGTGAGCTTCAACCATATTGTCCGCTTCGAGAATTTTAAGGTGATGGCGCAGAGTTCCACGGTTCAGGCCCATATTATTCGCAAGCTCACTAATACAGGTTCCGGGACTGGCTTTGATAAAGGCGTATATATGTTTCCTCTTCAGAACTCCAACAACATTTGAATGATCTACAATCCGGAACCCGAGTATTGCGAAAACAAGCTTTGCAATATATAGTAGCGCATCTATTCCGGATAAGATTTGCATCGCAGCCAGCCAGATAAGGAACTGCCAGTAGATTGTAAAATCCTTAAGTAATACTACTTCTTCCCCATTAACTGAAACTCCTGATTGGTCATTTGTAGATGGGCTTACAATATATTCCGTAGCCCCGGCTGTTGATATTAAAAGAAAAAAAAGTAAACAGAAAATAAGCTTTTTTTCAAGCTTAGTGCTGGTAAACATTGAATGTATAGCTTTCAGACCCACTAACCGATTCTCCGTAGACCTTGAACCGCCAGGTTCCCTTTTGAACGTCCCCACCAGAGGGTGTTATATTAATGTGTATTCTGCCATTTACACTTCCATCAGAGCTGTCACTATAAGTTCCTCCAACCTGAGAACCTGAAGGGGTATAAACTTTAAGAGTTAGGGAATCACTTGTATCGCCCCAGTTCAAATCCACTTCAAGATAGTCTACTCCTGAGCCTACACTCACATAATGATTTATAGTCTGCCCCTGGCTTATGTACTGAGTTGACTTTATAACAGGGTCCTCTGTATCAGAAGAATCTTCTGGACAGGGGCTAACAATGTAATCTATTTTGTCATTTTTGGCAGAAACCAGATCGTCTTTAGTAGCGAAATTTACCGTATGTTCCTCTTCGGCATAAGCTGCAGGAACAAATAGCATACCTGCAACCATACATAGTATTAATACTTTCCATATATTCATACTGTCACCCATGAGGGGTAAGAAACCCGAGAATAAAAAGTTTCTCTCCAAGGCATCAAACAATCAGCCTCACAGGTTCTTATAAAACTTTTAAGAGAATAAGCTGGCTTGTCGGAAAAAAGACATGGGATGCCGTTTTGGAGATAACTTATTCAAAAAAAAGAGGGATTACGGGAATTTTATTTTATTCTCAACACCAGGATAAAATCGTAAATTTTATAAATTAGCATTCAGAGGATTTCAGAGAAGCTGATATCCAGCTTATCATCAGATCTGAATAACATTCTTCTCTAATTTTAGTAACGGCAAGGGCTTTTGAGGAAGCCTGTTTTCCATGCTTCCCATTGTTTTTAGCTTTTTTCTAAAAATTTGGAACTAAAAATGAAATTTAATTTTAATGAATCCGATGATACTGCCCTTACAGGATAGATTTATTCCTCCTGTTCTATTATTTCAGAATTAAATGCTTCCCGCAGTAAACATGAATACATACATCCGGTAAACAACATAAAGCCCTACTGGAATGCCGACAGTAATGATGGCATTTTTCATTGATATATTTCGTGCATGCAGAAGTGCAAATACCCAGATATATGCAGACAGCAATAAGCACAATATTCCAATTGCCTGCGAAGCATAATAGAGAGGATTATTTGAGAGCATCTGTGTCATACTTTCGCTTATAAGTTGTGGATCCTGTAACGAAAAATCTACCGAAGCCATTAGTTTGTACGTCACAACGACACCTATTAAACTGCTAAATATTTGCGGCACAAATCCGTAACCCACAAACTCTAATGTCCTCTTAAAAGAGCCTTTTGAATCAAATATATAAGATATTGAATAAAAGATCAAAGTCAGTATAAACCAATTAAAAAATGTTCCAACTAGCCCGCCAATGATACCGAATATAATTGCTGCTGTCGACACGTATGAACCCATATCAGAAGGAAACATTCCGCTGAGCTGGTTCATAACCAGAAAACTTGAACCCACTGCAATTATGGCGATTACAAGTATTATCAATAAAGGATGCTTAAAATCAACATTGTTTCTTGACTTTTCTCTAAAAAACGAATTCGGATCAAATAACAGATTATTCAGGTTTAGATTATCCATATTTTTCACACCTTCACAAGTCTTATGCAATATATGCATAAAACTTATAAAGTTTTCGTATGATAAATCATATGTTTATATTTATTCTAACAGCCTTGTGTTTTATCCCATGGCTTAAACCATAATTCTTAAACATAATAATAGAAGAACTGATCCGCTTATATTTTTAAGTACATTTTATGCGGACGACTTTACTTAAACAAAATATAGCTCTCAATCAGGTTAATTCTAATAAAAACGTTAATAATCCGCCGCTGAAAACAAGTAACAGAGCCAATCAGAGAAAAGAGTGCAAGGCGACATGATCCGTTAGAAAAAGGCATTAAGGCCTTTTAATTCGGAACCTCTCACCAAAAAAGAAAGTTTGCGAGAGAGGAGATTGAGGTATTTTCTCCTCTCTGCCAGATAAATACAGATATTTAAGTCAAATTACAGATATTTAAGTCAGATTACAGATTTTTAAGTCAGATCAAATACACTTCAAAGAAGCTGCTTTCCGGCTCCTGCCCCCGATTTACATTCGTAAACTTCCGTTATTTTCATGACGGCAAGGGCTTTTGCAGGGAACCTGTCTCCCATTTTCTTGACAGTCTTGTACATATTCTCGTAATCTTCCCCATCGGTCTTAATCACAAAATCCCCTTTTATCTGGTAGCAGCCCTTAACTTCAGGACCCCATACATAAATCGCGCCTCTCGGGTTTTCTTCAAGGTTCTGGCGGGTCTTATGGAAGTAGTTATCCGCAATCCAGACTGTCTCTCTGTCTTCCTGAAGCTTACAAAAGCCGATTGGCACTACATTCGGTTCTCCATTTCTGGAGGCTGTTGCAAAGGGAAAAATCTTCATTTTTGCAAAGTCTTCTACCATTTCACTGCTCAATTTGACCATTCACTTCACCCCTTCATTAGATCTGTTTTTGTCAGAATAAATCCTCATGCGTAACCCGATCTAATATTTAGTAAGTTAGGGAGCTGAGGATATTTTGAATTATAAACAACTAAAGAGCGACAAATATATAAAAAATTGGTTATCGGGGATTTGAGCAAAGAAGAACACAGTTCTAAAATTCGTAAAAATTAAAGCCAATTGAAGCACCTGGAAATAAAATCCATCTGAAAAGGTCTAAAGTCACTGAACTTACTGCCTCCCGGCTAGCTTCTTTAAATCTTATGCTCACACAAGCATTTAATTTTAAGAAATATCAGTGATTTTAGACCTTTTATAATGGTAGTGCTTGCTTTTGTGGGTTTACTGTACTGGTCTGTTACAATTTTGGGTGTGTTTGTGGTAGAGTTAAGTAGTCTTACTTCCTAACTCAAACTATAATGTATAATCATTATATATTAAATTATTTATATAAAATTTTTTATTCTATTGAAAGTTATATTTGAGTAAAAAGTTTCAAAGTAAAGAAAAAACTTCACATACATATTAAGGTTAATAACACCATTTTTATTAAACAGTATTAGTTCGATACGAGGAGATTTTGTCCGACACCGGATCTTCAGTCATCCCTTCATTCCTCCTATCTTCTTTCTGTGTCTTCCAGTTTTTCCTTAATAGTAAAACGTATTTACGCTTTTTAAAAACACCCTCTAATTAGATTATTAGTAAGATAGTTACTAATTAATAATTATCAATATCTTTTTATACATTTACCCCTATGATAATCCCCGACAGGTCGATTGTTCCATTCCAGACACAAAAAATTTCCTCCTTAATCAATTTTTTGTCACAAAACCCCTACTAAAACTCCCATTTATCGACCTGTCGTTTCCTCCGTTTTTAGGAAAAGAAAAATGTATTCTGCAAGAAGTCCAAACCCTACCACTCGCACCAAATTATGGGGGATATAGGGATCTCAAAAAACGCAACGAATGTGTAAGGATCGTGCACAACCCAAGATATATGAGGAGGTTGACCTAGGAAGAATTAATCTTTTAGATTATGATTAATTAATAATAACTCGTTTTTTTACGTAATTTTGTGAAGTTCATGCACAAGCTCTTTTTGCAAAAAAGTCAATATTCTCATTTTGCCATGTTATTACAAACCAGCCAAGTTTATTCCGTATTATATATTATATAAAATTTGAGTAAAAAGAGAAAGCTTTTAGAGTAACAGCATGGAACGTATAACGGAATTGGAAACCTTTTAAGAATTAATTGTAGTTGAGAAGATAATGACAAGAGAAAAGATGAAAATTTTTGAATTCAATTTTGAAGATCATCTTACGATTTGCCTAGATAGTAATCATCTGACTGAATTGCCATCTGAAATCATAGAATTTGAAAATCTTACATCACTAGACTTGGATCGAAATGAGCTGACTGAATTTCCATATGAAATATTGAAACTTAAAAACCTTACATCACTAGACTTATCCCGAAACAAGCTGACTCAACTACCACCAGAGATTGGAGATCTTAAGAACGTTAAAATACTTAATTTATCCAGAAATCAATTGACACAGTTGCCACCAGAAATAGGGAATCTTAAAAATCTTGAAACACTTATCTTATTTAATAATTCGCTGACTCACCTTCCCACAGAGATCGGAAATCTCAAAAATCTCAAAAATCTTTACTTACAAGAAAATGATTTAACTCAGCTACCCGTAGAAATTGGAAAACTTGAAAATCTTACCTCACTTCGTTTATACAAGAATGAGCTGACTGAACTTCCAGCTGAAGTCGGGAAACTTAACAAACTTACATCACTTGACGTATCTTATAACAAGCTGACTCACCTGCCTGCAGAAATTGGAAAACTTGAAAATCTTACCGCACTTCATTTATGTGATAATGAGCTGACTGAAATTCCATCAGAAATCGGGAAACTTAACAAACTTACAACGTTTTCCCTATATGAAAATCCCTTAATTATACCTCCTCCAGAAATTGTTTCAAGAGGTTTAGAAGCCATTTTCACTTTCCTTAATCAATCGAAAACTACCGAAAATAATGAAGCTAAGTTAATATTGGTTGGAGAAGGGGAAGCTGGTAAAACATGTCTTGCATACAGATTAATTAATGATGAATTTTTGGAAGACACTAAGATCACAGAAGGAATAAACATATCAAAATGGATAATTCCTTGTCAAGATTCCGAAAATAGTGAAATCAAGCTGAATATATGGGATTTCGGAGGGCAGGAGATTTATCATGCAACTCATCAGTTTTTCCTGACAGAACGTTCAGTTTATCTACTCGTATGGAATGCACGAAGAACAAAGGATTCTGACAATATCTACAAATGGTTGCATACTATTGAAACTTTTGGAGGGGACAGCCCGATAATTCTTGTAATGAGTAAAATGAATGAAAGTGATGACGATCTAAATTATAAAGATTTAAAAAGCAAGTTCACAAAAATAGCAGATCATCTTAAAATTGATAGTGAAGATGGCAAGGGAATATCTGAACTAAAAGAAAAAATTCGTAAAATTTCGTGGGATATTCCTTTAATGAGAACGCCGTGGGTAGATTCATGGTATAAAGTGCGGGAAAAGCTTGAAGGATTTAGAGAAAACTGGATCAAGTATGAGGATTTTTATAATTTATGTGTTTCAGAAGGATTAGATGACAAAAATATTAGGACATTAGATGGGTATTTGCATGATCTTGGTGTAACGCTTCACTTTAAAGATAGCGATAATCTTGCTCTAAAAAACATAGTGATACTAAAACCTGAGTGGGCGACAGGAGCATTTTATAAAATTTTGTCTACAAAATCTGTTCTACGTCGTGAGGGCAGATTATTACACTGTGAATTAGAACAAATATGGGATAAAGAAGCGTATCCATCTGAAATTCACCCTCAACTCATGGAGTTAATGAATAAGTTTGAGCTTGCATACGAACTTCCAAATAGGAGTGGCTATCTAGTTGCTGAGCTTTTACCTGTTAGTGCACCCAAGTTTATTTGGAATGAGAGAAACAACCTTTGTATCTATTACTCTTATGATTATTTTTTGCCTGCTGGTATAATTACCCGATTTATAGTGCGCATGCATCAGAATATAGAATATAAAGAAAATGGATTACCCCTCTGCTGGAGAGAGGGAGTTGTATTGAATCTCCAAAATTCACGTGCTCTTGTTAGGATGAAGCCTGATGAGAGAGAAATAGAAGTAAAAGTAAAAGGTGAAAATAAAAGAGGAGCTCTTGGAGCAATCTGTAACGAAATTGATGTAATAAATGCTTCTATGAAAAAGATAAAGGTCAGTAAACAAATTCCTTGTAACTGTTCAGAAAATTGTCCTAAAAAATACTCCTACGATGAATTACTAAAAGCTGAAATTAATGACTTGGGAACTATACCATGTCTTTGGAGTTGCAAACAGGTATCTGTCTCGTCATTATTAGATGGTTACAACAAAGTGCAAGATAGAGTTAAAGAGTATAACGAAAGCTCAAGAAATCCAGGGCTATCAGTTATATTGAGTCCTACTTTTAGTCCGACTGTTATAGCAACAGCAGATACTAAACAGACAATGGAAGTAGAACAGATTACGGACGTTAAAACAGATGTTAAAGTAGAAGTTGATATCAGTTTAGAGATAAATTTACCGCGGATTCAAACAGAGTTTGATAATTTAAGAAGGGAAATAAAGAATCTAGATCCTGAACTTAAAAGTGAAATGGATGAAATTCAGGATAGCTTAGATGAAGTAAGTGCAGATGATCAGAAAGAGAAACTAAAGAAACCTTTTAATAAGTTACGTAGATTACTCATTAAATTAGGTGATCCTGATTCTGACTATAATAAAATAATTGCAGGAACTCAAAAAGCTACAGAACTTACGCAAAAGACTGTTGAAACGTTTAATAAAGTGGCCCCTCTGCTTGGAATACTCTCGTTACATGGAATACAGTAAGTAAAGGGCTGCAAATGAAAGAAATCAGGGACAGCTACTGTAAAAAATCATGAACTGACCCCTGTAACTCTTAGCAGTTAAAAACTTTATCCAGGAAATACTTGTGGATTCTCAGGTCGTCGGTTAATTCAGGATGGAACGCAAGAGCCAGCACATTTCCCTGTTCTGCGGCAATAATCATGCCTTCAAGCCTGCAAAGCACCTTCACACCTGACCCGCAGCCCACGATTCCCGGAGCCCGGATAAACACGCCTATAAAAGGAGAATCAAGGATCGAAACTTCAAGCTCTGCCTCAAAAGAATCCCTCTGTCTCCCAAAGGCGTTTCTGTTGACCCTGGTATCCATAATCCCAAGCAATTCCTGCCCGGTCTTTTCCACCTGCTGGTCTCCTTCCGTTGCAAGCACGATCAGCCCTGCACAGGTCCCGAGGACAGGAACTCCTCTTGCAGCCGCCTCCTTGATCTCATCTGCAATTCCCTCGCGGACTAGCAGCCTGCAAAGCGTAGTACTTTCCCCGCCAGGAATTACAATCCCGCTGCACGCCGGGACAATTCCCTTATGCTTAATCTCAACTACCT
>JAUPKV010000094.1 GCA_030837265.1 Methanobacteriota archaeon | reverse complement strand
CTAAGAAGGAGTGGAATACAGGGCACATGTTATTGTTATGCGCGTCCCAAAAGATAAATTACAGCAAGAAATAGAATACAAAGTTCTTGATGGTTGGAAACTACGAACAAAGAATGAGAATTTAGCTGTTTTAACTCGACGTAGTGAATGGGAGAACTTACTTATTTATTTAGTTTTAGCACTTTTGACACTGGAATCTTTTTACATTGTTTACCATTGGGTTAAGGGCAAGAAGTAAATGGTTCGTGATTTGTAAGGATTTCAAAATAGAAGTTTTTTGTTTGTTTAGATAGATGTTTCAAAACTCGCCTAAACTTCTTTGAGTATTGTTTTCAATAGCGTTATCTGTACGGATATCTAGTCTTATATCTTTTATCTCTTCAAAGTTGAAGTATGAATCTAAATACCACTTTTGTCTAGTTCGACGAAGATTTCCTGATACCTTTATCAGTTTTTCCATCTTTCTTTTGATACTTTCTTTATGCAATTCACACGCCTTTATGTAATCCTTTTCACTTAGTGTGATATGGATTTTTTCTCTTTCTTTGTCACCAATGTCGCCTATTATCATTATATTGTAATCGGAATCCTGGTCATCTCCTTCATTTGTTTTACCTTTCAACTCTTTAATGGTTCCTCTAAGCGTAGAATTCCTTATAAATTCGTATTCGTTATACATCTTTTGATATATAATATCTAAGTAATCTATCCCTGAATACTTTATACAGATTTTAGAGCTCTTTTTCATCTTGGGGGTACTCTTACACAAAGGTGAAAATTGGACTGAACATTCTATGTCTGCTTTTGATATTTCAAGCAATTTTTTCAATGCCATACACATATTTGCATTAAGAGTCTCTTCATATACCTGGGTAACATCTTCTATTTCTTCTTCTTTGTCTATAAGGTCCAGGCTTTTAAGAATTCGTTCGTTAATTCTTCTCCCGAGAGGAACGGATAAATCATCTTCGATGCCTGTTTCAAGTATTTTATATTGAGTATCATCAAATGGAGTTAAAATGGTAAAACCAAAACTTCCTAGGTATGTATGCCCAAATTTACATTCTTTAACAAAATACTTACCAGTTGAGAGGCTTTTCTCAAAATAGGGCTTTGCTTCTTGTTCTGATGACGCAGAGTACGAAAAAAGACTCTTTATGCTTTTTATTATCTCTTCTACATCGTTCAAATCCAATGAACCTACATTCATTCCTTTTGAAAGGCTAATTTTCCAGATATCTTTATCAATGTTGACTATAGATTCGATTATTTCTTCTTGTTTTCTTCCTTCGAAATCAGAAACGGCTTTAAAAAAATGAAGTAATTTTCTTTCAATTTTTTCCCCGTTTTTGTCAGGTAACAAGATATTTACCCTGGGACCCGATTCTAGTTCGTTTGAGTAAATCCTGCTGGTGCCTATTGCTTCCTCAGTAATCCATCCATTTTTCTCAAGGTAAACAGATATATTACTGTAGGGAATTTGATACGTAGCCCCATTGTAATTATATTCTATCATTAAGTATCTCCTTATCCACACAGTATTTTTGCCATTGCACACTATTTCAGGATAAACTGTCAATCAAGATCTTCTATTATTGGATTAACATAAGAAAATCAGATTATTTGACAATTATTATAAGAATCGTTGTAAGTATCAACAGGGTCTTTATAAGGTTTTTGTTTATTGATCACTTATTTCATTTTAACTTCCAATTTTTCGTCGCTTTAATTGACAATTCCGGATGTTCATCAGAAATATGCCGTATGACTTCAATTCTGGTTAAAAAATGTGAAAAACAAGGTATTTGGGGTATACGATTTTTCATATATTCAATAATTTGAAAACTGATATCGCTGAGGCTCATAATTATCTTTGAAGAACATGAACACCCCGGAGGATTCATTGCCAACTGCTCCGGCTTACCGGGTTGTTTTTCGCAAGGAGATACTGTAGAAGGAGCTATTGAAATATTAAAGAATCAATTCAGGCCTGCTTGGGATCTTCTGCAGAGGATGAATAGCAGGAATGTATTGAAAAATCCTCATGCAGATTAGTTGATATTCTTGCTTAAATGTCTGGATTTCCAATAATTCCCAGGATACAGGCAATTGAATTTTTTCTTAAGTTGTTTGGATTCCTCACCGGCAAGTGGAAAATCAGGTGTTCTTAAAAATGGAGGTTTTAACTTCACTCTAACTGTCTGAAATACTAGTAGCTGAATCTGGTTAATTCTGTCATTTTTTAATATCCTATTATCAATCAAACATTCATGACAAGCCTCTCTGCAGAAGCGGTTATTTTCATAATCCATGCATCTCGAAGGTCAACATATTATTGATTTGATCTTAATATCAATCTAGATAAAAATCCGTAGAATCATCCCTATCAAGCATCATTATAAATTCAGCTTCAATCATTTGTTCAAACAAATCATTATCTATGTACTCATATCGAGCACCTATGTTTTCCAGCTCTTTGTAAGTGGTGTCATCCACAAAGGAAATGTCCAGTTCCCTAAAAACATTATCAATAACCATTGTAATGTTATCCTGTACTATAATTCACTCCTCCAATGCAATTTACTTAGTATACGGTTTTAGGTAATTTCTGAATGTGACTTTACAGATAAGTCCGGCGGAAGTGTATTTTTTACTCATATGTCCATAGGTCACGAGCACCAAATACATTCGAGACTTTGTAAATTCGTTATGAGGCGCTCATAGAGCTATTTATGCCTATATAAAGGTATCCGTTCAGATCGTATACGTTGTCCCAAATGTGATAAATGTATGAAATCACAGCAGTTTTCGGATAGGTATTAGTCCTGGCAGGTTAAAATCACTGAAAATCACCTAACAGTTCAGAAGAATTATTTTAGTAAAAAATCCTCTAAAATTAGAAAAATTAATGAAATTCAAAATTTGGCACTGAAAATTTTACGATGGCTAACCATAAGTTATTTTACGACTCTATCTATCTGATCAATCCTTTTTGATCAATCCTTTTTGATCAATCCTTTTTCTCATAAGGCGAGAACATCCTTAAAAACTCTGAGCTTATCGAAGAGTTTAAGGAGGGATATTGACTCATTTATTCACCCAGAAGGACAACAGGTTTGATCAGATCTCTTGGTTTTTCTTTCATGAGCATGAGAGCCTCTTTCATTTTGTCAAATCCTTCGAATACGTGGGTGGCCATTTTTTCCGGTTTTATTCTTCCGTAGGTACATAGGTCTGCCATTCTTTCCATTCTCAGACGACCTCCGTTTGTCAGACCACCACGTATGTCTTTTTGTGACATACCCACCCCCCATTCAATACGTGGGATGGGAAGTATGTTTCCGGCTCCGTAGTAGTTGACGTTTGATACCGTGCCTCCGGGTTTTACAATTTTTACTGCATCTGAAATTGTGTTTTCATTTCCTCCTGCTATGATTACAGAATCCACCCCTCTCCCATTCGTCTTTTCAAGAATCTGTTCAACAAGTCCACTTTTTCTGTAATCAATAATTTCAGATGCCCCGTATTCCAGAGCAAGATCAACGGAGGCTTTCCGACTTCCTACTGCAATGAGCCTACCAGCACCAAGAATAGATGCACCTGCCACTGCCATAAGGCCAACAGGGCCAATTCCGATGACTGCAACTATAGAGCCCGTTTTAATTTTTGCCATTTCCGCACCCTGTATTCCAGTAGTTGCCATATCTGATAGCATTACAGCTTGTTCGAGGGGCATTCCTTTTGGAAGTAGAGCTAAATTCATGTCTGCATCATTTACATGGAAACATTCTGCAAAGACTCCACTTTTGAAGTT
>JAUPKV010000093.1 GCA_030837265.1 Methanobacteriota archaeon | reverse complement strand
TCACAATTTCTCCTTCTTCTCCTACCTCACAAAGCCTGCCGTCCCTGTCAATCAGCTCTATCTTATAACCTGGAGTTGGTTTTCCCACAGATCCCGGCTTTGGTTCCATCCAGGGGAAGTTTGCAATGGCAACAACGGTTTCGGTCTGCCCGAAACCTTCCATTAGCTTTATACCCGTGAATTTTAGGAAACGGTTAAATACCTCTGGGTTCAGGGGTTCGCCAGCAACTACTGCATATTTAAGGGAACCGAAGTTATACTGAGTAAGATCTTCTTTGATCAGGAAACGATAGATTGTAGGTGGAGCGCAAAAGGTCGTAACTCCAAATTTTGAGGCCTTCTCAAGCATATTTTTGGCTTCAAATCGGTCGTAATCATAGACAAAGACTGCGCAACCTGCGATCCATTGCCCATAGATTTTGCCCCATACGCATTTACCCCAGCCACTGTCCGCAACAGTGTAATGCAGGCCGTCGTCCTCGACATTCTGCCAGTATTTAGCAGTAAAGATATGTCCGAGAGGATAAGTAAAGTCATGCTCAACCATTTTAGGAAAGCCTGCAGTTCCAGATGAGAAATAGACCAGAGAAATATCATCATTTTTAGTAGCTGCCTCGCCTGCAGGCCTCTCAAAATCAGAGGACGCCTCTTCAAGCTCTTTCTTTAAATCAATCCAGCCTTCCCTGCTTTCATCTCCAACAAGTACTTTTTTGAGTGGGATGTCGCCGCATTGGGAATGGGCCTCATCCACCTGCTCAGGAACTCCATCTTCCTTGATGCTGACAATCATTTTTAGTCCGGCTTTTTCGATCCGGTAAACAATGTCTCGCGTTTTGAGCATGTGAGTTGCAGGCACTGCAATTGCTCCAAGCTTGTGCAGTCCCAGTATGCAGTACCAGAACTCAGAGCGGCTTTTTAAGGTGAGCATTACATAGTCGCCTTTTCCTATTCCATGCTTTAAAAAGAAATTAGCAGCTTTGTCACTGTAGTACTTGAGGTCTTTGAAGGTAAAGATTCTCTCTTGCTCATTATCGTCACACCAGACCATAGCAATTTTCTCGGGGGAATCTCTCGCATAGGCATCGACAATGTCATAGGCAAAGTTGAAATTCTCAGGGACCCGGAATTTAAAATTTTCCTGGAAATCCTCATAAGATTCGAAATCAGTTTTGGAAACAAATTGGCTCAACAAGGAAGTCATTCTGGACACCCTTTTTATCTGTTTTATGTATTTTTTGGGAACTCTGAATGCCTGAGGGCAGGCTTCAGATTAGAAGTCTTCAAAGCTTTTTATTGGAATCTAGCTTCTTATCGCGCATCTATTTTTGCAGTCACAAGCTGGATATAAATCCAATTTGACTATTACAATATAACTGCCAGGAACTTGGCAGGTTTACCATCCATAGCTTCCATAGCATGCTCATATTTGGAATCAAAATAAATCGAGTCTCCTTTATTCAGGACAATCTCATTATCATGAATGTAAACCTTCAAAGTGCCATCCAGCACATAATTGAATTCCTGTCCTGCATGGGAATTAGTTTCTGGTTTTGTCCCATGGGGTTTAGGTTCTACCATAACTACAAAGAACTCGGCTTTTTTATGGATGAACTTTTCTGCAAGATTCTGGTATGCATACTGCTTTCTTCTCTCAACGCTGACTCCTTTTCCATCCCGTGTAAGTGTAAAAATGTTCATGCGCGGCTCTTCTCCTGTCAGGAGGGTAGACATATCTACCTGTAGTTTATGCGCAATCTCAAAAAGTAAACTTACCGGGATGTCCTCAATTCCGCTTTCGTATTTTTTGTACATCTCATCGGATACCTTCAGATATTCTGCCATTTCTTTGACCGAGACATCTGAGAGTTCGCGGAGCTCGCGAACTCGACCTGCGATTTCCCTGATCTTATCCTGCATTACACATCTTCTCCAGCTGGATTTTTCAGAATTACTAGAAGATTCACTTAAAAACCTTTGCATTTCCCAGACTTATCAATCATTTAAAACAAAATTTTTCTTTCAGAACAATGGAATTATCATTAATATACATTATCTTTTTCACAGCAGAATTCTACTTCCCGAGTTGCGCTTCCCGAGTTGCGCTTCGGGAGCACGGTGTCCTTTTCGGTCGCTCCGCTCCCTCAAGAGGACTAATTAAAAATTATAGTTATGTGCTTCCAGTTTGTTTGCGTTTTGCTTCGGGATCACAGAAAATCGACTATTTTCTGGAAGTTGCGATGTAATTGCAACAGTACAATATCCTTTTATGTCGCTACACTCTCAAAAGTGGATTAACTCCAATGCTTTGTTTTAGAAATTTGAAAAATCCGTGATTTTTTTGGGTGCGATGTAATGGCATCAGCATGAAGTCTTTTCGCTCGCCTGGCTCGCTCAAGAGGACTGACTGTTTGATAAATATTTAAATTTTGATGGAAAATTAATCTAATAGTTAAATGCTTTTTTCAAATTATTGTTAACTGTAGTCTCATAAATAGAAGTAAAAAAATAGCTTTTTTTATGTTTTAAACTTAATTTACGGGATATATAAAAAATGGAAACATCGAAGACTATGTAAATAATGTTATTTAAATAAGATAAATATTTATAATAAATATAATGTAATAATGTTTTAATAAATTTTGGAAATTATACAGTGGGGAAGTAAAAATGAAATTGAAGTATTTGGTTCGGGAGGGTAATCCGCCTGTTAATTACAATAACCGGGAAGACGTCGGAAGGGTTACCTATCTGCAGACCAGGGAAACGTCTGCTTAAGTTCCAGCAACATCAAAAATATCAAGATTTTTTATTGACAAAAAACGTGGGAAAGAGATCTAAACACAGGCGTACTTGCTTTTAAAATTAAGAAAAAGTAATCGTGAGCAAAAGCAATCGTGAACATTACTGAAACCAGGTTTTAATTGCAAAACCAGGTTTGTTTAATTGTAAAATAGTAAAAGGGAAGTCCTAAACAGGTTTAATAAAAAACTTTAGTCATTAATATATCTAGTGTTAATGGGGTAGATAAAACGAAAAATAGGTATCTAGAGCCAAGGTTATTGGTTCTTATGTGTTTTTACATTCTACTAAATACTCCTACTGCTTTGTGTATACCAAATGCACCAGTAGTTTATGTGGCAACAGATGGTAGCGGGGATTTTAATTGTGGCTCGGGGGACGCGAATGTACAGATAAATCAAGCAATTCAGTATGTGGCGGCTCATCCTGGGTTTACAACCGTTTATCTTAAAGGGCCAGCAACCTATGTGATCAGCGATACAATTGTAATGGTAAGTAATTCAACGCTTACAGGCGATCCTGGTGCGACTATTAAACTTGCAAGTTATGCTGACTGGTACGTTGCGAAATCAATGGTTCAGATTTCAGGCATTCAAAATATAGTCATTAGCGGTTTTACAATTAACGGGAACAGGGAAGAAAACACCAGGGTACATAGTGGTGCAAATTATTACAATATATTAGGCATTTATAGTTCAAAGAATATCGATGTAAATCACATGATTTTAACCAATAATCATGATGATGGAATTGAAATGCATACATGTAGCAATTTGAGTTATCATGACAATATACTGTATTTATTGGGTCATGATGGGCTTTATGCCTGTGATTCATCTTATATCGAAGCGTATAACAATGACATCACCTGCCGAACTAATAGCGGGCTCCGAGCATATAACTCAAATCATGTAAGCTTCCATGATAACACAATCACTTCACAGGGTTCAGGTGGTGCTGGTATTGAGATCCAGAAATACAGCAGCGATCACCCGATGGATGATATTGAAATTTACAATAATGTGATACATAACACAGTTCATGCGGGTATCTGGATTTTTGGAGCAGGTTCATACCCTGCATCATCCACTTATGTTCATGTCCATCATAACATAATATATGATACGGGAACTACTCCTCAAAATGGAATAACAGGTGGAATCCTATCAGATGGTTTTAACGGTTTAATTGAAAATAACGTGATCGATGGAGCATACAGCTCCGGCATAGCTCAAGGCAATATATATACAGCGATGCCAACTGGCTCAGGTTTTGTGTTGACGGTAAGGAACAACATATTGTCCAATACGAGAAGTGGATACGGTATCCAAAATATACTCACAACAACTCACTCATTCATATTGCAAAATAATTGTTTCTATAACAATTTGCCTGGAAATGCCAACGGTGTAAGTTTGTCAACTTCCGATATGGTTGTTGATCCATTGTATGTAAATGCGTCTAACCGTGATTATCACCTTAAATCAATAGCTGGTCACTGGAATGGGAATGGATGGACAAATGATGCCCTAACTTCCCCCTGCATTGACGCCGGTTATCTTCAGTCAGCTTATTCTAAAGAACCTCAATGCAACGGAAATAGAATTAATATAGGTGCATACGGGAATACGATATTTGAGTCCAAATCACCAACTTGTGACTCTGTAGTGCCAATATTTCCAGGTGCGGATTTCAGTAGTAATGTAACAAGCGGGTACGCTCCACTTTACGTTCAATTTACGGACGACTCAAGTGCAGCAACAGGCTGGTCCTGGAACTTTGGAGCCGGCACTGTTACGACACAGCAAAATACTGTACATGTATTCACGACACCTGGAACTTATACTGCTAGCTTAACGGCAAGCAACGATAATGGCACAGATTCAAAATCTGCGCAAATTATAGTTTTATTAAGACCGATACTTCCGGCAGCCTCTTTCAACGTGTCTTCTACAACCGGAATTGCACCATTGAGAATAACATTTACCGACAAAAGTACCGGTTCACCTACTTCATGGTCCTGGAACTTCGGAGACGGTGAAACTTCAACACAGAAAAATCCTGTACATCAGTTCACAAAATCAGGAACTTATACTGTAAACTTAACAGCAAGCAATAAAAACGGCTCAAATTCAACATTTACTCAAATAATAGTTACATCAAGACCAGTAATAATTCCGGTAGCTTCTTTCGATGCGTCTTCTACAACCGGAATTGCACCATTGAGAATAACATTTACTGACAAAAGCACCGGTTCACCTACTTCATGGTCCTGGAACTTCGGAGATGGTGGAACTTCAACTTCTAAGAATCCTGTACATCAGTTCACAAAAGCAGGAACTTATACTGTAAACTTAACGGCAAACAATAAAAATGGTTCAAGTTCAATATCTTCTCAAATAGTCGTTTTGGAAATCTCGGTGTCACTTCCAGCGGCTGCTTTTTCGGCATCTCCAACTACAGGATATGCACAATTGAAAGTAACATTTACTGACAAAAGCACGGGATCGCCAAATAAATGGAAGTGGGATTTTGGTGATAAAAGTACCTCAACACTCAAGAATCCAACACATACATACAGTAAGGCCGGAAATTACACTGTGACTTTAACGGTAACAAATTCCGCTGGAAGCAACACTGCGACTAAGTCCGCTTATGTTGTTGTAAATGCATTAAAACCGCCAGTTGCTGCCTTTACAGCCTCACCGCTCTCCGGGAAAGCACCGCTTAAGGTGGCATTCAGTGATAGAAGTACCAACAATCCTACGTCGTGGTCCTGGAACTTTGGCGATAAAAGCACTTCAACAGACAAGAATCCTGTACATATTTACAATAAAGCAGGAAGATACACTGTAACATTAATTGTCAAGAATTCCGCCGGTAGTAACACTAAAAAGGTATCAAATTATGTCACTGTAAGGTAAGTAATAAAAATGGAGCAATAACAATAATGCTTAGGAAGGCACAAGGACTTTTCCATTTAAGCTTTAAGTGGGGTGGGAATAAACGTTTTAAGCTAATAACATTTCCGAGTAATTCCCGAGTTGCGATTCCCGAATTGCACCTCTGGAGCACTAGATTTTTTCTTGAAAACAATGAGGATGCCTTTATTTAAATTGAAGAATGAGAACGAGAAATACGGTATACTATTTTAGCAAAAATCTGAGCTAACATTCGATAAAAAGTATGTTTTCAAAACAAATTATTATAATTAATTATATGTAATAAGCTTATTACTAAGAAGACAATCTAAATAAAAATTAGAATCAATGGTTTTGCACTTCAATGTATAATTTAATCTCTTACTCTTGATACTAATCCTTATTTGCGTGTAAAGTTTGAGATCATCATAATGGCCTAAAGGACTAATGGGCCTTAAAGTAAAGATGAGAATAATTAGTTGCATGCAGACTTACGAAAAGAGTTAGGTTGTTTAGGATTGGATTATTAAAAGAAATAGGTGCTGGATTTTCTGTAAGTCTGCAGTGTTTCCTTTGAATTAATACATTAAATAAATTTGCTTTATATATTTATTTATAATTAAAAAAGATTTTATGATAAAGTGTGTTATTGTGATACAGATTCTGGAATGAGATGAATTGTATAAGACTCGTTTTCTGGCTTTAATGAGTCTGTTGCTGGCTTAATTGTCTGCACTTCTACCAAGCAAAAAATAAAAGGTTGAAATCATTTAAAAAATTACAAATAAGACACCAAATAAACAATATAATAGGTCTCAAAATAAATACTAAAATAATATATCTTCCTAAAAAAAGTTTTAATAATTGAGTATTTTTAGATTCTGAATAAATATATATCAATATAAGTTGTATATAATATTGGGTCTGTTCAATCAACTACTAAGAAGCAGGGGTTCATCTTCTCCCTTGCTAACAACAAAAACGAGATACGTGGGGTCGTGCCCAATACCCACATTGCTTCCTGCAAAGTGGCGATGATTCTTAGCGGTCTTCTCATCGCCACTAACCTCTAACTTTTTCTTTATTATTTCAACATGTGAGCGACATCTTTTGCGAAGTAGGTAATTATGATGTCTGCTCCTGCTCTTTTAATGGCGATAAGAGATTCATACATAGCTTTATTTTCATCAAGCCAGCCATTAGCTGCTGCTGCTTTGATCATGGCATACTCTCCACTCACGTTGTATGCAGCTGTCGGCATTCCAAACTCGTTTTTGACACGATAGACAATATCCAGGTAAGGAAGGGCTGGTTTAACCATAATGATATCTGCTCCTTCAGCGATGTCAAGGGTTACTTCCCTTAGAGCCTCATTGCTGTTTGCAGGATCCATCTGGTGAGTAGAGCGGTCTCCGAAAGAACAGCCAGATTCGGCAGCTTCCCTGAAAGGCCCGTAGAAAGAAGAATAATATTTTGCAGCATAAGACATAATCGGGATATGATTAAAACCGTTTAAATCCAGGGCTGCTCTAATAGCTCCCACCATCCCGTCCATCATTCCGGAAGGAGCTACAATGTCCGCTCCGGCTCTTGCATGGCTTACGGCAATTTTCCCAAGGACCTCAAGTGTAGGATCGTTCAGGATCTCTTTAGTTTCGAAATCAATTATACCGCAGTGTCCATGGCTTGTGTATTCACACATACAGACATCCGTAATTACTACAAGATCGTCTCCCAGTTCGGCTTTAATCCTCCTGATTGCTTCCTGGACGACATCTGTTTCTCCGTGGGATGAACAGCCTTCTGCATCCTTAAAAGCGGGCACTCCGAAGAGGATCACTGCAGGAATTCCCAGTTCTGCGATCGTTTTTGCTTCTCTTGTAACCTCGGAAAGAGGAAACTTGTATATGCCCGGCATTGAAGAGATCTCAACAGGAGAATCAATAGTCTCATCCACAAAAATTGGTTGTACCAGGTCATCTAAGGATAACGTTGACTCACGTATGAGGTTCCTGATCTTTCCCTTCCTTAACCGTCTCAGCCTCACATCTGGAAACATGTTTAATACTCCTCTGAATACGAATTATTCTCTATGAATACTAGTCATTATCTATGAATCAGAATTATTCTCTATGAATCAGAATTGTTCTTTTATGAATTGGATTTTTCCGATACATAATTTAATTCATTCCCACAGCCAGGTTTCATTTTTTCAATCTTTGGCTTATCTTTTTCGAGGCAGAATACCCTTGAAACCACATCGAGGAACTCTTCATTTCCAAGTTCGGCAGCCTGACGAAGGACTTTAGTAGGCTCAGCCAGGATCTTGTTAACAATCGAATGCGTAAGATCGTCAAGTACCTCAGTTTCAATCTCTCCTATGGTATGATAGGCGCCAAGACGATTGACCGCTTTTTGCCTTTCCCGTATCCTGACATCATATACCTGCTTGTAAAGATCTGCAATAAGGCGATCTGCTCTATGGCGTTTATACTGGAGGTTCAACAGTTTGATCTCTTCCTGAATTATAGCTTCGGCTTTCTTAGCCTCTTCTTTTCTCATCTTTAGAGTCCTTTCGCTGATAACCCTGAGATTGTCGATATTGCACAGCTCGATATTCTCAAGTTCAGCAACAGATTCCTCTATATCTCTGGGATTTGCTATGTCGATAAGGAGGAGTTTTCGGTTTCTATTCTCTATAGCGTTTTCAACCATTTCCCGAGTAAGGATATAATGAGGAGCGCCAGTGCCGCTGATTACCACATCAGCACCCTTAAGAAAAATTTCAATATCGTCAAGTTTGACTGCATGGCCTCCAAGCTCATACGCAATTTCTTCAGCTTTCTTGAAAGTGCGGTTCGCAATGTATATGGCCTCAATATCCTTTTCTGCCAGGGCTTTTGCAACAAGAACCCCTATCTCCCCTGCACCTATTACGAGTACTGATTTTCCTGTAAGCCCTCCCAGGATGTCCTCTGCCAGATCCACGGCAGCCGAACCTATTGAAACCGAGCCTTTATTAATTTTTGTTTCATTGCGGATTCGCTTTCCGACCTGAATAGCCTTCTCAAAAGCAGTATCCAGAATTTTTCCAGTTGTTCCTGCTTTCTTGGAGTAGGCGTAAAGTTCCTTCATTTGGCCCAGGATCTGGTCTTCTCCTACGATCATGGATTCAAGACCTCCTGCAAGCCTGAGCAGGTGTTCAAGGGATTCATCGTGCCCGTAGAATTCAATTATATGAGTGGAAGCCCCCATTTCTTTTGCAAAAGTAAAAAGAATGCTACTGCTTTTGGGGGAAACAACGTAGATTTCAACACGGTTACAGGTTTTTATGACTGCACACTCGTGAACAAACTCATGTTTGTACAGATTATGGAGCAGACCGTCCAGATCTCCGTGCCAGGCGGCCTCCATTTCCTCAATCTTTGCTTTTTTATGGGATATGACCATACTTGAGATTTCTGTCACAGAGAGCCTCCGGATAGAATGATAAATGAAATAGAATCTTAATATTAGGAGTAGTAGATTAAACTTTGTCCAGTAATCCTCAGCCTTTTTAAAGAAGTTCATTTGTCAAATTTCTGATCCTAATTATTCTCTAGCGTGTCTTAACATGCTCTATTAAATATTTAATCTTTAATCTTTTGGTCTATTAAACTCAAATTATCCTTAAAAACCTATTCTCTGCTGTGTTTGTTTTCAAAACTCATGGACACAGAATTAAAGTGTACACATAGCGAGAAAGAGAGCAAAATTCGAACTATGTGAGAGTTTGGAGTTTTTCTAAAAATATTTAAATTGTTAAGTATTATTACTAGTTTATTAAGAGTGTTATTTTGAACAATCAACGAAGTAGAGAGATAAAGTGTTTAATTCGGTACTTATTATTTTTCATTTATGTTTAGACAGGAATGAAATACATCACCAAGATCGGTAAATATATAAGATTAAAAGGAAATTTTAATGTTAAAATACTAAAAATAAAGGTAAATAAAATGAGCAAGATCCCCATTTTTGTTTCTTGTCCAACGCAATTAAATCCAGAGCAGGACAAAAAAAGAAAAATAATACTCAAGCTTTTAGATTCTCTACAACTGGAACCAAGAGCACTTGGACGTGGAGATTATCCTAAAGATTTTCCATTAAAAGAAGTATACGTTATCGCTAAGCATTGTGGTGGCGGTATAATCTTGGGTTTTGAACAAATATTTATTAGTAACGGCCTCAAAAAAAGAGGAACTGATGACCAAAAACCAATAAAATCCTCAAATCCCATATGTCTACCAACACCTTGGAATCATCTGGAAGCAGGCATATTATATGGACTGAAATTACCATTATTGATTTTTAAAGAAGACAGTATTGAAGGAGGTGTCTTCGATATTGGAATTACTGATGCTTTTGTTCAAAAGATGCCCCCAGAAGATCCGACCCCAGACAAACTTGAAGAATTAATGCAGGTATTCTTAAAGTGGTATGGAGAAGTTTGCAGAGTATATTATGAATAATGCTTAAAAAGCGTGTGTTACTCAGATTTAGATACGAATTTAGTTCAAAGTTAAGTAGTTTACTTTATCTGGATGTCAAATTTCCAAGGCAATCCAAAATTATGCCATATGCCACTTCTGCTGCCTTTTCATAAGACTCTGAAAACCCTTCCCAGACAGCCTCGCTTTCCAGAACTTTCCAGAGAATTTCTTTCCTTTTTCTCTGTTCTGCCACATGTTGTTTGAGATAGCTCCTCAATTCATCCTGAAGCCGGATCATATCGGAATATGCAGGAGTTATTATACTTTCGATCTGCTTTCGCGTATACTTTGAGACCGCAGGGCTGCGCCCGAGAGTAGAAATCCCGATTACGAGATCTCCTCTTTTTATGACGGATGGGATTACAACACTACCCAAAGCATCTACCTGATTAATCAAAACATTGCTTTCCTGCGCAATGCCAGTTATTTTCCGGTTTAGTTCGAAATCACTGGTTGCAGGTATGACAATAAAAGCGCCGGAAATAATCTTCCTGAGTTCCGAATCCGAAGCTGCAAGCAGATCAAGCTTGATAAGCCGGGTTTGTCCCGAAGATTCGAGCTCCTTGAGTCGCTGGGAAAATTCAAGGCTGACAACAAGAGTATCTGCACAGCTGCAGAAAAGTTCGGCCTTACGTTCTCCGACAGAACCGCCCCCGAAAATAACGATTTTTCTGCCGGATAGATCAAGCATAAGAGGGAGGAATTTGTTTGCTTCAGCCAATCTCAGGTACCTCTTGATTAAGTATTTTAAAATTTAACCTTACAGCCTGACACCGGTTTTCTTGAATTCCCGTTCGCTGAAGATGAGCGTATAATCCTTGATTCCGGTAGCATCGGAAATCCTGGCGGCTACCTTTTCACAGTCTTGGGGAGTGTAGGAATGGACCATGGTAAACAGGTTATATGGCCAGTCGGGATAGCGAGGGCGCTCATAGCAGTGAGTCACTTCAGGAAATTCGGCCATAATCGCTCCGACTTCTTCAATCAGCTCATCCGGGACATTCCAGACGCACATCGCATTGGCTGTGATTCCTATTGCCCGGTGCCCTATTGAAGCTGCAAAACGACGGATTTTTCCGGTTTGCTGAAGGTTTTTAAGCCTATCTACAACTTCCTGTTCGCTTATCCCCAGTTCAGAAGCAAGGCGCCTGAAAGGGGAGTGAGTAAGGGGAATTCCATCTTGAACGAGCTTAAGCAGTTCTATATCAGTTTCATCCATTATACCTATATTGTCCATTTTTTTCACCTGAACGACTTTTACCTGATATCGAACTTTACATTTATTTTAAATAAACGCCTGGTAGGCAGATCCAGGAGTTGGCAGCCGGTTTTATCTCGAATTTCGGATATGATCTCTTCAAGCCTATCTTTGTCCGGAGCAGAAAGTGTAAACCAGAGATTGTAATTTGCAGCGTTTCGGAGGTAATTATGGGAAACTTCCGGGTATTGGTTGATGTAGTTTGCAATTTCTTCAATTCTGTTTTCCGGAACCTTCAAGGCAACAAGAGTGCCTGATCCACCCATGTTTTTTGTGTTGAGAATAGGACCAATCCTTCGGACTGCTCCTTTCCGGTTTAGTTCACGAAGCTTCTCAAGGACTTCAATTTCGGAAAGACCGAGTATTTTTCCCAGTTCTTCGAAAGGCTCTACTTCCAGTGGGACTTCCTGCTGAATCAGGTTCAGGATTTTCTTATCCATTTCATCAATTTCAAATTCAGGAACTTCTCCTTCATAGGGTTCCATATTGGAGGTGAAATCGGATTCCTCGTGCTGAAGCCGACTATTACAATCTTCGAGTTCAATCATCCAGATCACTTTTCATTTTTTCCAGGTCTATAGACGCAGTAAGGCTCTTCTTCAAGATAATCGCCAGTAGCTGCATAGGCTCTTGCCCTGCAGCCAGCGCAGACCCTTTTATATTCGCAAATTCCGCATTTACCTTTAAGTTCTTCAGGGTTCCTGAGTTTTCTGAAAACTTCGGAGTCTTCCCATATCTCTTTAAAAGGCTGTTTTCTGATATTTCCGGCAAGTACAGGCAGGTAACCGCAAGGGTAGACCTCACCAATACTGGAGACGAAACAGAATCCTGTCCCTCCGAGGCAGCCTTTTGTCATAGCTTCGTAACCATGAGTTTTTATCGAGATCTCGATCCCCTCTTTTTTTGCACGTTGGCGCATAACCCTGAAATAATGAGGGGCACAGGTTGCTTTTAACTGAATTTCCGATTCTTTCTGCATATCATAGAACCAATGAAGTATCCGCTCGTAATCCGCGGGGGAAACTTCGTCAGATTCTTCACCTCTTCCTGTGGGCACAAGAAAGAATACATGATATGCGACTGCTCCGAGTTTTTTTGCAAGATCAAAGGTCTTTGGGATCTCTTCAAGGTTACGTCTTGAAATAGTTGTATTGATTTGAAAAGGAAAATCTGCTTTCCTCAGAATCTCAATGCCTGCAAGCGTTCTTTCATAAGCTCCAGGCATGCCACGGAACTCATTATGAGTTTGTGCAGTCGATCCATCTATACTGATACTGAGTCGCTGTACTCCTGATTCTTTCAATTTCTCTACAATTTCTGGAGTTAGCAGGGTCCCATTAGTTGCAAGTACTACACGAAGTCCAGCCTCTGTCACATAGCGGGCAATTTCGAAAACGTCAGGCCTGGTAAGAGGTTCGCCTCCGCTCAGGATAAGAATGGGTTTCCCAAGTTCTGCAATCTCATCAATTAAGTGTTTGGCCTCATCAGTTGAAAGCTCACCTGCCGGAACTGACGAAGTGGAAGCTCCTCTGCAGTGTACGCAGTTCAGGTTGCAGCCTGCAGTCAGTTCCCATGCTATTAGCCTTGGTGCATTTGTCATGGCGATCATAAATTGACTTTTTATATTAATGGTAGTCAAGGTTTAATGAGATTTACAAATAAAATATAATTAGTAAGTTAAAACCATATTTCTAATTATAAATATAGTTATAGTTATTTATTTTTTATCAAGCTTTACACTACACTTTAGTTAAAGAATTAATGCTGTATGGTCGCATAAAACGATTTAAAGTAAATCGTTTTAGTTAATGAATGTATTGTTTTTGTACATTGTATTTAAAATAAATAATCGAGAGAACATCTTGGAGTACCGGAAAATGAGCACAATTGATGGCTTGAAGCGTACATCCGGATGAAAATAAATAACAAACTTGGAGATTCTTTTCATTAAGTAATATCGAATAAATTGGTGAATATCTACTATATAAATGTGGATAAAAATAAAATTAGTCACTGCGTTAACAACGCAATTTATTTTTGGTTTGTCTAAAGAATGCAGATTATTTGACGAAAAATGAACCCTAGCTGTTCTAAGCAAGTTTGTTGAGGCTTACTAGAGTATAAAATCAACATCTATTATCAATAATTACTTTTAATAAATATGTTATTGTGTTAAGTCTTAAACTTGATGAAAAGTGAGTTAAAACCAATGGAATGAAGACTCAATTAGAACGCGAATTTTTAAAAATAGAAATATATGAATGGGTATATTAATTTAATTTCTTTAACTAAATATTTATTCGATTAATTTGAAAAAAATCGATAGCCTTATATATTGTATCAAGGCAATTATATGCCGTTGATTTTAACAGATAATTATTTTTTTAGTTATATCTGGTTAAAAAATTTACAAATTTGCAAAGTATGGTCATTAACTTATGGAGTATTTCTCCTTGTCTCAGAAAATATTACCGCAACATGTTTTCGATGAAGTGATTAGATTCATCTCCGGAACATATTTTTTTTATTTGCCTAATTCTTTACTTATTGCCCAGGCATTTATTTTAAAGTATCCTGCTTATGGAAGAGAGTATGGATTATCAACAATAAATACAGCTGTGGAATATGCTATGAGTAATGACTATTTTAGTACGAGTTTATTTAAATGAATATCAATTCATTTGTGTTTACTCAGGATACTCAGGAGATAAATAATTCTTTTATTCCAGCAATGTTCTGGGATTGATAAAGCTGCTCCTTAACATATGATCGGCGAATACAAGAGCAACCATGGCTTCTGCGACCGGAACCATGCGCGGGGGGATTGTAGGATCATGCCGGCCTTTGATTGCGATGTCAGCATCTTCTTGAGTTGTAAGGTCAACTGTTTGTTGGAAC
>JAUPKV010000092.1 GCA_030837265.1 Methanobacteriota archaeon | reverse complement strand
TCTTCCGATCTGTTGGGGCAAACACAATGACCCTGGCAGCCAGGCAGCTTGGTATGAGCATTATCCCTGAGGGCAAATGCACCTTTCCCCTGCGCGTAATCAAGGACTATCAGCCTACAGGCATAGTGGGCAGCGTGTTTAAGCTTCTGAACCTTGCCAGAAGAATGCGGGCAGAGGGAATTAATCCTCAAGAGTCAGGAGTAAATAAGTTGGTAGTTGGAGGGGAGGCATTTGCCGAAGAATCCAGAGATTACCTCTCTGAGATCTGGGGCTGCCCTGTGTACAATACCTATGGGAGCACGGAAGGAACAATGTGTGGGGAGTGCAATGAGATCTTAGGTCTGCACGTGCCGGAAGACTTCGTCCATCTTGATGTATACGATCCTTATATGGAGAATTTCGTGCCTGACGGGGAATGCGGAAGAGTAATTCTGAGCACACTCTTGCCACCCGGGGCAAAAGCAGGAAATCTTCTTTTAAATTATGATACTGAGGACACTACCGTAGTGCTTACGCGTAAGCAGTGCCCCTGCGGAAGGACCCACATGAGAATAATGACTCCTCAGCGTGAGGCAGAAACCGTGTGGGTCGAAGGGACTCCTTTCAACCGCGTTGACGTGGAAAAGGGTGTCTTCCAGCGAGAAAATATGAGTTATCTCACGGGAGAGTACGAAGCTTTTCTTTATGGTGAAGAGAGAGAAACCACACTCAGGATAAGCATGGAGTGCGAAAATCCTGATACCTGCGACAGATACATGATAAAAGAAAACTTTTTGCAGACTTTTTTCAGGTATAAACCTAACCTTTCCCACATGTATGAAGAAGGTACCTTCAGAATTATATTTAATTTTACTGGCCCTATGGAGCTTGAGCTGAGTAAAATCAAGGGAAGGCCTAAAAGGCTAGTGGACAGACGATAACAAAATTAATTTGAATAAGCTTATAATATACATTTACTTTTCTTCAGTTCTTATTCCTGACAGTTGATTTTCTCGTTCCTGAATAACCGCAATTATTCCCAAAAATTAATATTACTGAAGAACTAATTATTTACCAGTCAACTCTTTTATATTAGTGGTTAAGTGAAAAAAACATATATAGTGCTACGTACAAAAAGATAAAGTATTATCTTGTGTAATAGATTCGAGATTATATGGTGATACTATGGAAACAGAACTTATGAGAATAGGGGTTTCCCTTCCCGATACCCTGTTAAGCAAATTTGATGAGATTATTGAAAAAAGAGGCTATTCTTCACGTTCGGAAGGCATAAGAGATGCCATCAGGAGTTATATTTCGTATTACGAATGGATGGGTGATATTAAAGGTTATCGTGTAGGAACCGTTGCGGTTATTTATGACCACACAAAAAGAGGCCTTTCAAATGCCCTCGCCGACATCCAGCACCATTACTCTCACCTTATAAAGTCTTCCGTGCATATCCACCTGGACCATGACAACTGCTTTGAAGTAATAGTCCTGGACGGGGACGGCGAAGAAATTAAGGAGCTTGCGGAAGCTATAATGGCTCTTAAAGGGGTTAAATTCTCAAAACTCACAACTGTAGCATCAAACGAAAAGATCTGAACCCCTCAGTCAGATTTTGAGACTAACCTGAATTTCAAACGTTTTTATTATTGAATAGAAAACAATAATAAAAATTATAATGTAAAATCGAAAGAAAACTTCGTTTTACGATACTTTCCACAAAAAGCAAAGCTTAACCAAAAGATAAGCAAAGAGAAAAAAAACTAAGGCTGAATTCATTTGCCTATAAAATAACGAAAAGCCCTTTTTTACTAAAGAGCATTTTCATTATCGAAACTTACCTAAAAAATATTTAACATCCAAAAAAAGAATAAAAATTTAAGTTCTTATTTTGGAGCTGCTGGTGCCGCTGGAGCCACAATTTTAATGTATTCTTTAGCTCCGGTTTTTGGTCTTTCGTTGGATATCGTTATACAATCTTTCGGGCAACCGCCAACACATTCTGTGCACATGATGCATCTGAATACATTAAGTTCCCATGTTTTTTCTGCTTTAGTAACCTTTATTGCATCAGGAGGACATTTCTTCTGGCAAATCCCACAATAAATACAATTTGCAGGATCAAAGATAATCCTTCCCTTAAACTCTTTAAAAGGTGGCCTTATCTCAAATGGATAAAGTCTGGTAGCAGGTTTTTTAGAAACATTTGCTATAATAAGATTTAACATACCCATTGATATCACCCTTCGTTTATCTTTCAGTGCAGCTAATGCAGGGATCTATAGTAAGTACGACTATAGGAACATCTGCGAGTCTTATGCCGGGGAGTGTGAGTAACAGCGAAGGTATGTTTGCAAAGGTAGGGGTCCTTATTTTAAGCCTTTCCAGGTTTTTAGTGCCATTACCTTTCACATAATATACAACTTCCCCTCTGGGCTGTTCTGTTCTCATAATCGCTTCACCAGTAGGGTTGCCCTTTACAGGTGTTGCAATCTCACCATTAGGCATCTTGGAGATAGCATTCCTTATCAACTTAAAAGACTCGTACAGTTCAGTAATTCTTACTTTAGTTCTGGAGTAGCAATCACCATCTTTTTCTACGGCTACCTTAAAACCAAGATCTTTATAGATATCCCAATCTGCTGAATCTCTTACGTCAATGGCGTTCCCACTTGCTCTAAGTGTAGGACCAGCTGTCCCAGCCTCATATGCAAGTTGTTTTGACATTGTAGCTAATCCGACAGTTCTTTTCTTAACCGTGTAATTATTTACGAACACTTTGTCAATATCTTTAACTTGAGCTTCCACTGTATCGCACATTTTCAGAGTCATATCAATATTTTCTTTACTCAGATCCTTGG
>JAUPKV010000091.1 GCA_030837265.1 Methanobacteriota archaeon | reverse complement strand
TTACCCCCACCATGAACTTCTTTAACTCCGATCCAACTCTGTGCTGCTTCTCTAACAGCTGATTCTGTTGTTCCGAGAGGAGCGGCATCAATGAGGGGTACGAATATTATTAAGATAGCTATAAGGATTATGAATAAGAATTTTTGATTATTTATCTTCATTTTCACTCAGCGTCCACTTTATTATTAGCTCAACTATCTTGCTGTATTTTCGCAAAATAATAGTAATTCAATAAATTCATTGAACTTATAAAAGTATATTTCACCTCAGTGACTAACCCTCGGGTACCTGGAGCAAAAGATGATAGAAATCAAATGTAATAGAAAGGTCTCAAGGCAAGAATATTAAGACCTTGTATTACCAGTATACTAAATAATTAAAAAGTTCAGAAACTTCCTGCTCGTATCCGTAAAAAAAACTATGATTTTTTACCAGATAGCCGTCTGATGGAAGGTTGTCAAGATAACCATACCAGTAGATTACCATACCTTCTCCGAAAAGGTCAACGTACTCACTAAACTGTTTTTTTATATAATGTTCGTGTTCGAAATCATCCCCGAAGAGAGCTTTGCTTTCAATCCATTTGACCTTACATTTATCAATGGAAAGTGGATTTTCAAGGACGAAGTCCGGAGTCTTGCCGTCACCCTGAGCTCTAATCTCTTCTTCAGTGCAATAGGATATTTCCTGTTCATCCAGCCACTTTCGAATGATTGATTCTCCCATCTGGCCTTTTTTACACTGCATCTCATGTGCATGGGGAGAAAAGAAATGGTCTGCGTCAAGAGCTGTTTTTACTTCTTTCCTCAGGCGACGGTTTTCGATAGAATCGATGTTCTTGAAAAGCCAGTTTATATTTTTCCGGGAAAGTTCACAATTTTTCATAATAAGAGCCGCCATAAGAGTCGGGGGAAAACCTGTATAATCGGCAAGTTCAAGAATAGAACGTCCTTGTTTCCAACGTGAAAAAAGTTCCTGCTCTCTGGAATAGATTTTTCTATATTTGAACCGAGTCATTTTGACGACTTTCTGGTTAAGAATTGTTGCTAAAGCACCTGGCGATTCCGAATATTCTTTTGAGAGACGGAAAACGTCTTTAAAATTATGAAGCGAACTATATATTTTCTGATATGTCTGCCGGTCCATCCGTAATCATCATGTCCCTGTTTTGTGTTATTCCGATGGCATGCAAAATGAAATTAACAGCATGAAAAACGAGAGCTTTGCATTAACAAAGCATCCCTCAAACGTACCGTTGATTCCCTAAGTATTTCTTATACATCTTTACGTATTCATTGTTCATAACAATCGAGGCTCTATCTTATCTTATGACCATCTTTCTTCGGAAGAAATGACTAACTCCAGAACTCCTCGTCATAAACTTCAGGAGTGTCTATCTCCATGACTTCATCGATCCTCTTTCGTTTCACTTTATCGTCGGGGGACCTTTTTGTTTTTTCTTCCCTTTCTAATGGGTATGATTCTTTCTTTTCAGCTTTATCAATGGACGTAAAGATAGTCGTATGCTTGTTACTTGAAATTACTTTTTCCGGCACTTTTGCTTTTTCTTGAACTTTTGACTGATTTCTTCCATATATTATAGGTTCTTCCGCAGTCGGCTCTTTTTTAAGGTGAGCTCCAAACCTTGTGAAAGCTTTCTCAGGTATTGCTGTAGGGTTGCTAAAAGTTGGCTTCTCGGAAACAGTTTTTTGGACAGCGCGATCTTCTCTCAGATTAACAGGCTTATCCTGCGGCTGTTCTTTGAGCCGGGAAGGGATCCAATCTCCATTCTCAGATACGCTCTTTTTCCTGGGGGCAGATTGTCTACTTAACTTACGATAAGTTTCTTCGGCATAGGTATCCTGCTTGCGGTCATCTTTCCAGGACTTGACCTTACTTGTTGTGCTGTAACCTATAAGGCATGTAGGTTCTCTTGTTCTCCATTCAAGGCAGAAGAGATGGCACTCCCGCCCTTTGCATTTCTGCTTTTCATCAAGCGGACAGACTTCTGGAAGAGTCATAGTATACAAGAAGTGCAGAATATAAAAAATAGTTAACGGTTATAAAAACTAAAGCTGTGATTTCAGTGGCTTTTCAGAGACCTTTCAGAGCATCTGCAATCAAAGGTGCAACACTCAACCGGCTTTCAGCAGTTTCAAGGGTATCGGTTGCGATTATATCCTTTACACCTGCATTAAAAAGCCTTAAAACTGCATTCCTTGCGAGGACAGGATGTACGCATACAAGGTAAACATCGACAGCTCCCTGGTTTTTCAGCATCTTGATCGACTCGGCCATTGTTCCACCCGTTGCGATCATATCGTCCACGAGGACAACATGTCTGCCGCTCACATCAAGATTTTTTGTTTTGATAGAGACAGTATCTCCGCTGAGCCTGGTTTTTTGCAGATGGTCATACTCAAAATCCAAACCGGTAGAAACTCTCATTACAAGTCCTCGGGCTCCTTCGTCCGGGGCAATCAGAATAGGGTTTTTCAGTCCAAGCCCTGCAATATGGTCCCCAAGCAGTTTTGCCGCATCAAGGTTTTGGGTAGAGCTCTTGAAATGCTCAAGCACACTTTTTGCATGGATATTTATCGTAAAAACCCGGTCAGCATTAATACAGCGGGCAACTGCACGTGCACTGATCGGTTCTCCAGGCTTGAACCTCTTGTCCTGTCTGGCATATCCCATATACGGGATAACAACATTGAGCTCTTTTGCTTCATCGCAAGCATCGATAAGCTGCAGCAGGGAAACAAGATCCGAATCCGTCGGAGTGCTCTGGATAATTGTTACACATTCGTTTTTTATCTCACCTGCTATCCGCAGATAATGTTCCCCATCAGGAAAACGGTTGAACTCACAAAGCACAGGCTCAGTCCCTAAAGCCCGGGCAGTGCGACTGGCAAGTAATTGTGATGCTGGTCCACCTACGATCTTCAAGATATATACCTCAATCTCCCGTCTTGATAGATCCCATCCTTTAAAAAGTTTATTTTAATTGATCATTCCTTTTGAGAATTTATGTTGTTTTAGCTATATCCAAAAATCAGCTACGGAATCAGAGCTTACATGCAGCCTTATTCTGAAAGTTATTGGAAAAATCAAAAAATTTAGGTCAGTTTTGATAAGGGATCTTAGAAAACTTAGGCTGATAAGCTGTATTATAAGCTTTAGTATGCAGTTAACCTAATTGCTGCTTCGTTTTCCCAACCTGCTCTGTAGTTGTTATCCATTTTGAATTCTCTGTAGAGAGTAAAGACTCAACTCGGTCTGCAAACAAAGCATCAGGATTTTCAGATTTCAAATAAGGTCCAGCCTTAGCTTGCCAGAGATATTTCTCATGCTTCAGAGTTTCAGCTGTAGATCTATATGAAATCCAGTTACTCTGGAACTGGTACACACCCTGCAAAGATTCAAGCACTACTATTACTACTCCAAGGCCGCCTGTGACAATAGACGATACGTTAATACCCGCGAAAAAAGGAATAAGTGCGGCTGCAATAATTTCCAATATTTTAAGATGTTTGTAACACTTCTGATTCCAACTGCTTTTCTTACTATACCATCCAGCCTGGTCGTCCAACCTTTCTAATGTAGGATTAGTTTGCGCCATGAAAGGAACTCCTAATTTTGGTATTTATTAACTAACTAATATAGTTTCGATATTTAAATTGTACAGATAAACCTGATAAGTAGGTTCAAATACAGAATAGCATTCAAGAATAAATCAAAAATCGGTAATAGAGCATTGTGTTCCTCCGAATTAATGAAAAAAAGAATAAATTCCTGAATAAAAAACCACTATAAACTCATTAAATTTAGAAAGAAATATGTACAACTGGATGTAAATATCCCAACTGAGAAATTATGAGCCAGGTCTTTCTTTTATACTCACGTCATGACGACGAGGTATTTGTCAAACAGCTTTACGAGGATCTTACAAAAAACAGAATTGATGTCTGGTGGGACCGCAAAACAATGGAGTGCCGAGGCCGCACTTTCCTACAGGAACTCCGCGATGCTATTTGGCATCAGACCACTTTATCAGTATATTCGACTCATTTTAGGTGTTTTGAATAGCCATGGAATGCTTTCCTTTATGCTTCTCCAGCACTCTGATATTTCTTATTGAAGTATTCGGATAATTTCCACTCTCATCTTTTTCCGCTGACTTTACCATATCCCATATTGTCAGCAGCGCCGCCGAAACCCCAGTGAGGGCCTCCATCTCAACTCCTGTTTTCCCGACAGTCCTGACTTCGATGACAGTCGAAATTACCACATTTTCTATCTTAAAATCTACATCTATACCTGTTATCGGGATCTGGTGACACAAAGGAATTATCTCGGCAGTTTTTTTAATTGCAAGAATAGCTGCTATCCGCGCAGTTGCCAATACATTCCCTTTTTCCACATTCCCTGCTTTAATCATTTTTATGGTTTCCTCGGAAAGGACAATTTCCCCTCTGGCGCGTGCCAATCTTGGGACATCATCTTTTTCACTGACATCAACCATGCGAACTCTTCCTTCATCGATATGAGTAAAGTGCTTTTCCACAGAATCACCATATTTTTCGCGTTTTTTGGCTTTTGAGGAGTACTCCAGTTCCTTTAGTCAATTTTAATTTTTTTCCTTTTCGAATTACAGAATACAATATCCGAAACTTCAACCGATATCTGCCTCTTTAATTAGTTTAGAGATATTTTCTACCACATCCGTTGCGAGCAGTCCGTTTCCCGCTTTCCCAAAAGCCAGGTCTCCAGCTGCTCCGTTGATGTATGCAGCGCAGGCTGCGGCAAGGAATGCAGGATTTCTTGAGAAGAGAGAACCTGTAAGCCCTGCCAGGACATCACCTGTACCTCCTACTGTCATGCCCGAATTTCCGGTCCGGTTCAGGAGAGTCTGTTTTCCGTCCGAAATAATGTCTATTTTTCCTTTTAAGAGGGTAATAATTCCTTTTTCCTCAGAAAACTCCCGGACTGCTTTAAAGCGGGCTTCAAAGTCATCGGGAGTTTCCATTTCCCTCAAATGGGCGAATTCTCCTGCATGGGGAGTTATTATCAATTCACAGTTACCTGCCAGGGACTCAAAAAACGGGCCTGATAGGGCATAAAAAGCATCCGCATCCAGTACGGCTTTACGGCAGAAGGGAAGGATTTTCCGGACGGTTTCCAGGGTTTCCAGAGCTCTTCCAAGTCCCATGCCTATCACAACCACATCGTGGATGTTAATAAGGTCAGGAAGAATGGAAAGGTCGTCGGGGCAGAGTAAACTTGAAGAAAGTTTTCTGACAATCAGGTTTGGAGAAAAGGATGCAACGATTTCGGATATGGACGCCGGAACTGCGACAGTTACGATATCTGCCCCAGCCCTCAGAGCTGCAAGGGCTGCAAGGGTTGGAGCTCCTGAATATGGGCCGCCTCCGATGACAAGAATCCTTCCGGCATTTCCTTTATGTCCTTCAGGCCTTCGCTTGTACAGCATTGTCAGGTCTCCCGGGCCAACATATTGTTCGGCATCCGCACAGATTCCGATTTCAGCAACTTTTATCTTGCCTGCATATTTTTTTGCATTATCACTTACCAGCCCGATTTTCATCCGGTGAAAAGTGATTGTAAGCTCTGCATGTACGGCTTTTACATAGTTTTCACCGTCCGGGTCCAGCCCTGAAGGTATATCTATAGAAATTACAGATTTTCCGGCCGTCCCTTCCCGATTTATAAGATCGATAGCTTTCGACTCAGGTTCCCGTATATTACCTTTAACTCCTGTCCCGAATATGGCATCTACGAGCAGGTCAGCTTCGGAAAACCAATTTGTGCTTTCAGATGCAAGCTGACTTGAATCAGTAATCTCCATGACCTGTACTCGAGTGAACTTTAAAAGTGAAAAGTTCTTGAAGGCTTCCCCGGTTCTTATGTCATTAGCTTTTCCAAGAAGTATTAACTTTACCACATATCCTGAAAAACCGGCAAGCAGCCTGGCTGCAACAAAAGCATCACCACCGTTATTCCCTCTACCAGCAACGAGAAGTACCTTGCCGCTTTCAAGCTTCTCTCTTATGCTTTGTGCAATTGCTCCCCCCGCATTTTCCATTAACTGGATAGGTAAAAGGCCAAGATGCTCGCAATTAATATCTATAGCTTTCATTCGTGAAGAACTGATGATTTTCATAAAGATAACCTGGAATATGCTTGATTCGATATTATAATCTTTCAGATATTTCTGTAATCTGGATTTTTATATGTTAGAAAATATTATATGTCAGAAAATATTATATATTTCAACTCTTATGTTTAGATAATTGGGTAAATATATTTATTCAATCCTTACACGAGGAAGATATTTGATGCTTTAACCATATACGTTATATTTCGATATAATGCATGTTGTTTAAGGAAAATTTATACTATTTTGTGGAAGGGATACAACCTAGCTAATTTATATGGGAGATAAAACTATCTTAGCTTATATGAAAAGCTATGCTGAATGGATTAATTGTTCAAAGTATAGCTAATATCATAAAAAATATAAGAGTGATAAGATTAGAGTGACAAGATTAATAGCCAGTAAGATTAGTATCCTTAAACAAGAAAAACCGCTATTACAGCCAACTGTACCCAAAAACTTCAGTTTGATTGTAAACAGGCAGGACTCTGATCAAATGTTATCTTTCCTTTGCATGTTTTCGAATTTACATGAGATAGGGAGGACTATTTTTGTCTAATTTTTCCAAAGAGGCGGATATCAACTTTAAAAGTACAGTCAAACCCAGATACCTGGTTCTGGGCAGCGGAAGCGTTGGTTTTGCGCTTGCAAAAGAACTCAGGGAAAGCAACAAGCTGGTAATCATCGTAGATAAAGACGAAGCCAAGGTAGAAACTCTTAGAGAAGAAGGCTTTGAAACTATTGTAGGTGATATATCCGATCCGGAGCTTGTTAATAAGATTGAACTTAAGAACGTTGTAGTTATACTTTTCCTGACTTCCAATAATGAGGCTAACAGAAAGGGGCTTGAAAACTTCAAGAAGGTTGTCAACCCTGACGTGCAGCTCTTTGCACGCTCTTCGGATGTGATCAATAAGGAAAGGATGGAAAATCTCGGCGCAGACTATGTCTTTATGCCTTCCAAGCTTATTGCAAGCTCTCTTTCACGTTCCCTTGA
>JAUPKV010000090.1 GCA_030837265.1 Methanobacteriota archaeon | reverse complement strand
TTCCTGCTTCAATCCCTCGCGGGCTGACTTAAGGATATTATTCGGGCCAGCCTTACCAGAAACTATTTCCAGGTACATGCCGGTACGACCATGAATATAGAGGATATCTCCACTTTTGTCTACGAGCACCCCGACAGAGTTGTAATGTTGCAGCATAGTCTGTTCAGTCAGCTCACGCAGTTGAGGTTCGCTTTCGATAGGAGCTTTACTAAAAGGCTTTTTTGTCTCCCCACTTTCCAATAGTGATGGGATAAACGGCCCCATGAGAATGGGTCCACAGCTAACATCCTTTTTTCGAAACAGCTTCGACTTGCGATCCAGCGTTTCAAAAAGGTTCTCGAACTCCCCTAATGTCTCAGAGGGGCCGAGGAAAAGAAATCCGTCTTTGTCCAAAGCGTAGTGGAAGAGAGGAATGAGCTTTTTCTGCAGTTTCCTCTCCATATAGATCAGCACGTTTCGACAACTGAGCAGGGCAAGTTTGGAGAATGGTGGGTCTTTGATAATATTGTGCTCAGAAAAAACTATCCTATCACGGATATTTTTCTGGATGCGGTAATTGCCGCTTGAATCCTGGATAAAGTAGCTCTTCAGCCTTTCCGGTGAGATATCGAGGGAGATGGTGGAAGGATAGACGCCACTTCGGGCCTTTAAGATAGCCCGGCTGTCAATATCGGTTGCGAAAATTTGTACCTTGAAATTTTTCTTTAACATTTCCATCTGTTCTTTTAGCAGGATGCCGATGGAGTAAGCCTCCTCACCTGTGGAGCAGCCAGGAACCCAGATCCTTATCGTTGAGTCGGGATGTTTGCCAGTAAAGAGATTCGGGATGACTTTTTCCTGGAGTGCCTCGAAAGCCGTAGGATTACGAAAGAAACTGGTGACGCCGATTAGGAGGTCCTGAAAGAGCGCATACACCTCAGCAGGGTTCTGTTCTAGATTACGCACATAATCGTCCAAACTATTGACATTTGTGATGGTCATACGCCGCTCGATACGGCGGTTGATGGTGTTCTGCTTGTAATCGGAAAAGTCGTGACCAGTCTTGGTGCGTATAAGATTGAATATTCTTTTCAGCACGTCTTCGGCCTTGGGAGAAACATGAGGTCTTTTTCCAAAGACTTGATTTACATAGGCAATGAGTTGGGCTGGCATCTCAGCTGGCGGCAGGACGTAGTCTGCCAGACCTGTGGCTATGGCGCTCCTTGGCATGCCGTCGTACTCGCTGGATTCGGGGCTTTGTACCATCACCATGCCACCTGCATCCTTGATCGCACGAGCCCCCAGTGTACCGTCTTCGCCGGTACCCGAGAGTATAATGCCAATGCTCAGCTCTAGCTTACTCAGAGCCAAAGATCTGAAGAATAAATTAATCGGCAGGCAAGGACCACGTGGTTCGGCAGGTTCCTGTATCTGTAGCGTGCCATACTCAAAAATCATATCACTGTTAGGCGGAATGACATATACGCAATTCGGCTGGACAACCATTCCGTCTTCTACCTCGTAAACCTTCATACGTGTATAGCGCCCAATCAGGTCGGCGAGCATGCTCTTGTGGCTTGGATCCAGATGCTGAATCACGACAAAGGCCACGCCAGGATTGGTGTTGTCTGAAATAGCTGAAAAGAAATTTTCGAACGCAGCCAGCCCGCCAGCTGATGCACCGATACCAACTATTGGAAACTCCGCTGTTGAGGATTTGTTCGAGTCTGTGTTCGGAGCAGGAGGTTCAATTACAGGGATTTCTTCTGCTGTATGCAACTGCTCTTCACTTGATTTTTTGATTTCCTCTTTGCTTTTAGCTATCTTTTCAACCATATTACCGTGTCCTTTCATGCCTAAACCTGAATAACCATAATGCCTTTAGATATACACTCGATGATCACTAGTAGTCGCCAGGCCTACATATATATCCTATGTTAAAATTTAGACTATTACAATGATAAAAGCTGGAAGTTTTTTTATCTGATTTCACATCTTGGTAGGGAATCGATATGTGCAGTATAAAAAACTTACATTTGCGGAACCACTATGAAACAAACTATGTAATTATAGTCTCCTAAGTAAAATAAGCACTTCACAAATTGTGGAAGATAGACGTATCGTCAAGCAAATAAGTACATTTCTGAGAGCCTGAAAAGCAATACTTGTTTAAATGCATAAAGTTTTCAGGTAAATGTTGCGTGTTTTCTCCATTTTAGCCGAAATTAGGGAGAATTTTTACATGAATTTTTGAGAGAGATACAAACCAAAGAATAGCTACTTTTTGAGATAAAAGGTAACTACTTTCCAAGTTTTGCCTTGTTTTTTGAAGGTTTTCACCTCATTTTTAATAAAATTGCGCATGCGTACGGATAACTTTCAGAGCAGCAGGACTTTTTGGATAGGCTCTATAGTATTTTGAGTTTTTAGCGGAAATAATTTTCACTCCAAAAAAATTTTTCTTTATTTAAAGATGCATAGGTTTTACAAAAAATAAATATATATTTCCATTTAATCGACTAAGCGCCTGTATTCTTAATTATGCGAAATTATTTCAAGATACAGCATATAATATTCTGTTATTTCAGATCGGAAGAG
>JAUPKV010000089.1 GCA_030837265.1 Methanobacteriota archaeon | reverse complement strand
CCTGTAGCCATCAGCGATGCCTTCAACGATGAACGAGTGAACCGCAATCACATGAAGAAATGGGGCATTCGTTCCGTACTGGTAGTCCCTCTTATCACCAGGAATAAAATTATAGGTGCTCTCTTTTTCAACTATCAGAAATCCACTTTTGAATTTGATGATGTCCACGTTGATTTTGCAACCCAGCTTGCATCATCGATATCAATGGCTTTGGAAAACTCACGCCTTTATGAAAATCTTAAAAAAGAACTTACCGAACACAAGCAGGCAGACGAAAAACTGCTTAAGGCGTACGAGCAGATCAAGATACAATCCGAGGAAGTGCAGGTATTCAACGAAGAGTTGCAAGCCCAAACCGAAGAACTCAGGGTAACAAATGAGGCACTTCATGAGAGCGAAAAACGTTTCCGTACACTAGCTGAGAATTCTCCTGACATAATTGCCCGCTTTGACAGACAAAACCGTCATACATATGTTAATCCGGCAGCTGCGAAGGTTTACGGCCTTTCTCAAGAAGAAATAATTGGAAAAACTTACAGTGAACTGAGAAGGGACCCTGAGCAGGTAAGGTTCCTGGAGACATACTATGAAATTGTTTTTGCTACGGGAAAACCCGAAACAATAGATTTCCAGTATACATCGCCTCAAGGAAAAGAATACTGTTTTAACACCAAAATAGTACCTGAATTTGTTTATGGCAAAGTAACCTCTATTCTTACGATTTCCTATGATATCACTGATATTAAGAAAGCGGAAACAAAGTTAAAAGAAACACTTGACAATTTAGATAAACTAGTTAAGGAGCGTACTGCAGAGCTTGAGCAGACTTATAATACATTACTGGAAAATGAGAGAAGCCTTAATGAAGCCCAAAAAATAGCTCATATTGGAAATTGGGATCACAATCTTATAACTGGCGAAGTACACTGGTCTGATGAAACTTATCGCATTTTTGGGCTTAAACCTCAGGAATCCAAAATAACTTACCCCACATTTTTAGGTTTTATACATCCGGATGATCGAGATTTCGCAATTAACGCAGTCAAACAAGCTTTAAACAGAAAGTTCTTTGATATTGAATTCAGAATCATTTCAGCTGACGGAGTAGAGTGTATAGTCCATGAAAATATTGAGGTTGTTTTTGATAAGGAAAATATTCCGGTTCGTATGAGAGGAACAATTCAGGATATTACAGAGCGCAAAAAAGCAGAAGATTTCCTTGCAAAAATTGAAATTGCCCGCAAACAGGAAATCCACCACAGAATTAAGAATAACCTTCAGGTAATCTCTTCTCTTCTTGACCTCCAGGCTGAACAATTCAGAGACCGGGAAAATATCATAGATTCGGAAGTCCTGAAAGCCTTTAGAGAAAGCCAGGATAGAGTTATATCGATGGCTCTGATCCATGAGGAACTTTACAAGGGTGGAGGGTTCGAAACCCTGAACTTTTCGCCGTACATTGAGGAACTCACTGAGAACCTTTTCCGGACCTACCGGCTTGGAAACGCCGACATCAGCTTAAAAACGGATCTTGCAGAGCACATTTTCTTTGATATGGATACTGCAGTCCCATTAGGAATGATCATTAATGAACTCGTTTCGAACTCCCTTAAACATGCATTTATAGGGAGGGATAAAGGAGAAATCCAAATTAAATTACATAGAGAAGAAAATGCAGATTGCATAAACAGTATAGAAGAAAGTAAAAACGAAGACTGTGAGAGTACCAGTTTTACCCTGACCGTTTCGGATAATGGGGTAGGTATACCTGAAAACCTTGAGATTGAAGACCTTGATACTCTTGGGTTTCAACTTGTAACCACCCTTGTAGATCAGTTAGAGGGGGAACTTGAACTGAAAAAGAACAACGGGACTGAGTTCACTATGAGGTTCACAGTAACAGAAAAAAATAATCAGGGATCTGAGCCGTAAAAGCAAGTCTCTTTTTATTCCTGACCTTCTTTCTTCATGTTTTCCGGTTTGATCTCCCGCTCCGTAGTCGAAATGGCATATACCTCATCGGCTTCGTTCACTAATGAGGTAGCGGTCAGACATATTTCCACGATTCTACCGTCCTTGCTGAGTCGCTGGGTGCGGTAAGGTTTCAGAACTTCAGCGCGGCTAAGCTTCTTTAGCACTGACAATTCTTCTTTACTCCGGCTCTCCGGAACCAGGTTGCTAATGTTCATCTTCAGCGCCTCAGCTTCGCTCCAGCCGTACATCCTCTCTGCCATCGGATTCCAGGCCAGGATGTGTCCATTTATATCCTGCAATGTTATAGCATCGCTCGCGTCATGCGCTATCACGGCCAGCCGGCGAATGGCCTCGTTTTCCCTCAGAATCTCCCTCGCCCGCTTGATCTCTGTAATTTCAGTAAATGTGATCACAGCTCCCTTTATTACGTTTTCAAGGGTGATATAGGGCAGGATGCGCATCAGGTACCATAAGCCCTTCTTAGACTGGACTTCAAGATCCATGGGCACCTGAGTATCCAGCAACTCCTTTATATCTTCTACCAGGTGGTCATAACCCGACAGGTTGGATACCGTGTGCTCAATCGGCCGTCCCACATCTGTCGGGATCAGATTGATTACCTGTGTAACGACAGGAGTGAAACGCTTGATGCGCAGTTG
>JAUPKV010000088.1 GCA_030837265.1 Methanobacteriota archaeon | reverse complement strand
TGGAGCTGGAATTATTGTTCTGCTTCCTGGTGCCCCATTGGTGCTGATAACTCTTTTCGTACAGGTTATAGCTGTTACTCTTCTACCCGCAGCTCTGGTGTTTCTAATACTTTTACTCAACAATGAGGAGCTGATGGGGAAATACAAAAATACATTAATCCAGAATATTTTAGGTTTCTCAATAGTACTCATGATAATTATTTTATCCTCGCTCTACGCCCTGAGCGTGATCTTTCCAGAGATGTTCCAATAAGCGAGAAAAAATGATAATGGCCAGGAGACGATAAATGTGACAAACTGCGTTGATGACACATCTGAGAAGGAACGGATCAGCCATGTGGCAAGAGGATGGAGAGAGAAAATAACGGAAATCAATAGAAAATACAGCAAGCCACGCTTGAAGATGACGCCTGTGGTAAGAGCTTCACTTCTTGCCCTCAGACTTTATCTAATAATGCTAGTAATTATATTGATATATAAATTTTATACACTTGTAAGGTAAATGGGAGGTGGAGATATGAAGAATGAGTCCACGAACAACCAGCCTGAAAGCCTCTTTTTTTTGAGTGAAGTAATGAATGTGAGAGTCATCCTCAATGGAAAAAGAATAGGAAAGCTATTGGACCTTATCATAACTAATAAGTATAAGGTAGCCGAGGTCACACACATTATAGTAAGTCGGCCTTTTGGTCATCCTTCATTAATGGTACCCTGGGGTAATGTCAGTTCATTCAGTGAAAAAGAAATAACTATAGATATCGATGATGTAGAGGAGTTCGCGTGCGAAATCCCCGAGGGATTTATCCTTCTGAAAGACTACATTATGGATAAGAAGATCCTGGATCTGGAAGATACGGATGTTGAGGTTGTTTACGATATCAAGATGGTAATGAGGAAAAACAAACTTTTCATCACTGACGTGGATCCTTCTAAAAATGCCCGTTTTCGAAGGTTGGGTCTCGATAAAATCGCAAATCGAATTCACAAGAAAAACGATAAAAACAAGGAAGAGCTAATTCCCTGGTCCTATGTTCAAGCCCTGCCCCACGATATCGGAAGTTTCACCGGTGACTTGAAGTTAAAGGTTTTGAAGGAGAAACTGAACGATCTTCCACCAGTTGATATCGTGGAAATTCTGGAAGACCTGGACCACGAACAAAGGCTGACAGTTATCAACCAGCTAGAAGCTGAGCACGCTTCAGATACCCTGGAGGAAATTGGCCCGAATATGCAAAGAGAGATTATTTCCTCTATGAAAAAAGAAACGGTAGCAGACCTGATAGACAGAATGACACCGGGACAGGCGGCCGATGTGTTAGCCGTACTGACTTTAGAGGATCGAACGGCTATAATGAAATTAATGGACGCAGAAAACCTTGATAAAATAAAGTCAATCCTTGAAAAACGCCAGGATACCATATTAAACCTTACAACACAGAAATACCTGAAAGCTCAACCCGATGAAACAGTCGAGATCGTACAGGACGAATATCCGAAAAGAGCAAAGGGTAAAGACGAAATAATGTATATTCACGTTACGGATGAGGATAATAAGCTTTTAGGGATAATTGATGTTAAGGAACTCCTGCAGGCGGATGACGAAGCACTATTAAAGGATATTATGAATAAAAATGTCATAACCCTGATCAAAGGCAGCAGTATTGGAGAAGCTACGAAAATGTTTTCCAGATATGGATTCAGATCCCTTCCCGTAGTAGACAATGATAATAAAATAGTAGGTGTTGTCAGGCATCGGGATCTTGCAAAGTTGACACTGCACTTTCTGGAGTGAATAAAAAGAGTCTCTAAAAGATTATGTTTTTCGAACGAACTTTATAATTACATATAAGATACATTTTTATATTTTCAACCTTTTCTTGAATTGTTATTTTAATAGCATCAAATTAAAGCTTCTAAAATAAATAGATAAGAAACTGCTTCAATGAAAATCTATTTATAGATAGGTGCTCTGCTTGATGACTAAAATATTTTATTTCTACATATAGGAGATGTAATACATATAATCTAAAAAAAGGAGAACGGGCATGCTTCAGATATATAAATCACTAGATACCGGAATAGTAATTCTAGACCAAATTGAGGATGGAGCATGGATTAATCTAGTAAATCCAAATCCGCAGGAAATCCTGCATATTTCAAGTAGTCTGAATATCCCGGTTGAGCATATTAAAGCTGCACTCGACGAAGAAGAACGTTCCAGAATTGAAGTGGACGAAGGTTGTACTATTGTATTAATAGACATCCCTGTACCAAAATCAGATCAGAAGGATGTAGGAATTTATTATACAATTCCCCTTGGAATTATTAGCACTGAGCATCACATAGTTACCGTTTCTCTTAAAGAAAATTATGTTATTAATGATTTCATTGAACGGAAAACTAAAACATTTTATACTTACAAAAAAACACGTTTCTTATTGCAGATCCTCTATAAGACTTCAAAATTATACCTTCAGGATCTCAGACACATCGATAGAACAAGTGATAAAGTTGAATCTAAATTGCATAAGTCGCTCAAAAATCAGGAATTAATTCAGCTCCTTGAACTGGAAAAAAGTCTCGTGTATTTTTCCACATCATTGAAAAGCAATGAGATGGTTCTCGAAAAGATTCAAAGATTCGATCTCGTAAAGATGTACCCCGAAGATGCTGAATTACTTGAGGATGTTATTATTGAAAATAAGCAGGCAATTGAAATGGCAAATATTTACAGTAACATCCTTACCGGGACAATGGATGCATATGCATCTGTTATTTCCAACAACCTTAACATTGTCATGAAATTTCTGACATCTGTTACGATTATTCTAGCTATTCCAACGATGGTTGCAAGCTTTTTTGGAATGAATGTAGCTAATCCCCTTGAGAACATTCCCCATGCATTTGCAATTATTTTTCTTTTTACGATGTTTTTCTCGGTAATTTTAGCTCTTACTATGGTAAGAAAGCAGATGTTCTAAGTTCGGATTCTTAAGTAACCGAATCATCAATTCTTTATTTTCCAGCTGCCTTCTTCGCTTCTTTTACTATCTCTTTCATCATTTCCCCGACTAAATTCGCTTTTTCGCAGTGGGATGCTTCTTTTGGCTTGCAGTTAAGAAGAACACTCATCAGCCTGTCAGCAGTTCGATAAAACTTCATATCCTCTAGTCTAACTAAAAGATTAGACAAAATATCACTGAATTCCCTGCATTTATCGTGGTTACAAACCGCCTGTTCATGAAGCTGGCTAATAAACTGCAGATTATATATAATATCATTCGGGAGATTTTTATCGACCATAATAATAGATCCAATTTAATGACTTTAACTCAATGTATCAGAATTTATAGAAAATATCCATTGCTGCCCTTCAGTTTTAAAATATACTTTTTATCAAAGCAAGTTTTATAAATAAACTTTATTGTGTCATACCTTACTGATACTAACATTGAATTAGAAGAAAAGCACGTGAAAATAAAAAAAGTCGAAGCTTAAACCCCAGCAAGGGCTGGGAGTTATGCTTCATATTGAATACTTTATCACAAAGTAGTATTTTTATATTAGTGGTGAATTGAGTCATATGCACTTTCGCCATGGAGTGAGATATCGAGGCCTATTAGTTGGTCTTCGTTCGAAACCTTGACAGGAGTTATTGCATTAATGATTATCAGCATAATATATGAGAACACAAATGCATAAATCGAAGCCCCTGCAACAACCACAAGTTCTTTGAAAAAGAATCCGGTACCGCCGTAAAGAAGTCCGTCAACTCCTGCCGGATTCATAGCAGTTGAAGCAAAAACTCCAAGAAGAATTGTTCCGGTTACTCCTCCTATTCCATGGACACCCCATACATCCAGAGCGTCGTCCCATTCCATTTTATTTTTAATATGTACTGCAAAATAGCAGACAACTGCTCCCATGATGCCCATTAACGCAGCTACGGGAAGGGAAACGAACCCTGCTGCAGGAGTGATGGTCGCAAGACCCGCAACTGCTCCTGTCATAAGCCCGACAAATTTTGGTTTTGATTCCTTAATCCAATCAATTACCATCCAGGTAATTGCTGCAAAAGAAGCTGCAGTATCGGTATTCATAAACGCAAGTGCAGTAATTCCGTCCACATTGAGTTCACTGCCAGCATTAAAGCCATACCAACCGAACCAGAGAAGTGCAGTTCCAATAGCCATCAAAGGAATATTATTTGGCTTCGAGTCTTTGTACATTCTTGAGCCTACATAAAAAACTGAAGCAAGGGCAGCAAATCCGGCTGTCGCATGGACCACAATCCCACCTGCAAAATCGAGAATTCCCATTTCTGCTAGCAGGCCGCCGCCCCAGACCATATGGACAAAGGGATAGTAAACGAAGAGCTGCCAGAGGATAAGGAAGATAACATAAGCCTTAAATGTAATCCGATTTGCAAATGCTCCGGTTATCAGCGCCGGAGTAATGATTGCAAACATCATCTGGTAAGCCACAAAGACAAGCTCCGGGATGTCGCCGTTTCCGAACATGGTAGTCGGAGTAATCCCATGCAAGAACATTTTATCCAGGTTTCCTATGATTGCACCTTCCCCTCCGCTGAAGCAAAGGGAATAGCCAATGATGAACCACAAGATACTTGTCAACCCGAGAGAAACAAAACTCTGCATCATGATGCCTAAAATATTTCGCTTGGAAGCAAGCCCTCCATAAAAGAATGCCAGACCCGGAGTCATCAGCATTACAAGGCTTGTCGCAAGTAGCATAAAACCTGTTGCGCCAGTATTTAACATAATTTCGTCCCACATTATTTATATCAGTGAATAGGAAGCCTCATATTTCTTGCCTTTTTCCTACTTTATAGTATTTAATGTTTTCGATTATTTGTGCAAGAAAAAAGACGGATAGCTATGAAAGAATAGGAGAATAGAAAAATGGGACAATAAAATGAGGTCAGAAACACTAAATGAAAAAAGGTGTGAGCTTCATGGTGGCAGCTTTTTTACTTCATGAAGCCTATTTTTCATGAAAAAGCTGTTACCGGTCCAAAGTAGAAAAAGTTAAAAAAATACAGGTAAAGATTTACCTGTAATTAAGTGTTATATGCGACTTCACCGTGTTGAGTCTTGTCAAGCCCGATGTTTTCTTCACTTTCACTAACCTTGAATCCCATCACTTTGTTGATCAGGAATCCGATTATCAATGTACAGACAGCTGCATATACAGCTGAGGCGATAACACCTTCAAATTGAATAAGTAACTGGCCGGGGTTCCCAGAAATAAGCCCTGTAAATCCAATGGTAGCAAATACACCAGTTAGAAGTGCACCAGTTATTCCTCCGACTCCGTGAACTCCGAAAACGTCCAATGAATCGTCATATCCGAATTTTTCTTTGAGGCTTACTGCGGTAAAGCAAATGAAGCTGGCAATCAAACCTATGGGAATTGCTGCAATAGGCGTTACATAACCCGCGGCCGGAGTGATTGCAACCAACCCAGCCAGAACACCCGTTGAGAAGCCAAGGGAAGTCGGATGTCCTAAGTGGCGCCATTCAAGAGCCATCCAGCCAAGTCCTGCAGCTGCCGGTGCCACGAGCGTTGTCATGAATGCGACTGCAGCGATCTCATTTGCTGCAAGGGCAGAACCAGCGTTGAACCCAAACCAACCGAACCAGAGAAGCCCAGCGCCTATTAGAGTAAGAGTGACGTTATGAGGCTTTATCGGATCGACCCCATATCCCCTCCTCTTACCGAGATAGGTAAGTATTGCGAGAGAGGAGATACCGGATGAGATATGGACAACAGTGCCGCCAGCAAAGTCGAGGGCCTTTCCTGTGAGGAATCCGCCGCCCCAAACCCAGTGAGCTATCGGAGCATATACAATTATACCCCATAATAAGATGAATGCGATGTAAGATTTGAATTTAATACGTCCCACAATCGAACCGGAGATAAGGGCCGGAGTAATTATTGCAAACATTCCCTGAAACGCAATAAATGCATATGTTGGAATGGTGCCTGTTACTGAATAAGGATCAATGCCTCGCAATAACACATTATCAAGGCCGCCTATAAATGAGTTACCAGGTGCAAAAGCAAGCGAGTAACCGATTACTACCCATTCTACAGCTATAACACCCATTGCAACATACGAGTGCATCATGGTGCTTAGAATGTTCTTCTTCTGGACCAACCCACCATAGAATAGTGCAAGTCCAGGAAGCATTACTAATACAAGTGCCGAGGAAATCAGCACCCACGCAGTATCTGCTGCTACAATAGCCATATTTGTCCCACCTTAAATAGCATCACTGCCGGTTTCACTAGTGCGAATTCTTATTACATTTTCCAGTGGCAGCACAAATATCTTGCCGCTCCCGACATAGCCGTCTTTATCTTTGGATCCTCTTTGGATTGCTTCAATTGTTGTCTGCAAAAGATCATCATTAACTGCAATTTCAATCTTAATTTTTTCAAGCAGGTTTGCTTCATATTTCTGCACTTTTTTTCTTTCAACTTCAAGATGTCCTTTTTGGGTACCATAACCAGAAACAGATGACACGGTCAACCCATTTACTTCAGCTATCTGAAGTTCTTTTTTGACAGCATCAAGCTTTTCGGGCCTTATCATTGCAATTATGTATTTCACTTAGACCACCAGTAGGTATCCCCTATCCTACTTATAGTACATAAACATATTCATTTGAATTAAAATAATTATAAAGTAATTATTAAAGCTTAATAGTATGAATAATTTCCGATATCTTAGCAGAATTTTTCAAACGTTGTTTTCTGACTTTTTTGATGATAAGATGAATTTCCTTAAAAGGAAATGCTCCAAAAAATAGACACTTCTAAAAAACATAATTATATTGTTGAATATGAATGGCTAAGACTGAGTGTAGAAAAAAGTATATTCTGCGTCCCCAAGACTCGAAAACTGATGTTAGGGATGGGAAATATCGGATAATCCCTAACTTCATCCCTTTAAAGACTCCGCATTTGCGAAAAGCACTTCTCTCCACCTGAGCCCTAGTCCCGAGATAGCAAAAGCCCCTCCGATCAGGGTAATCGCGTTCTTTATGATGTGATCAAGCACGGCAACCGTGAACGCAATTTCAGGTTTTATTCCCCCTAGACCGAAGACTGCTGTTAGAGCAACTTCATAGGTCCCGATAGCTCCTGGGGTTATTGGGAAGGTTTTTGCAATGTTGCCGATGGCTACGGCCAGGAAGATTAAGGAAATCATGTAACTGGAAGATAGGTTTATTCCTACGGACGGAAAGGCTTTTAAGACCAGGTAGCAGGTGAAAATGTCCATTCCCCATATAAGAAGGGAAGAGGCGGTTACTGCCAGAAAAGCACTCGGACGTACTGCCACAATGCTCATCTGGTGGAGAAATACGGAT
>JAUPKV010000012.1 GCA_030837265.1 Methanobacteriota archaeon | reverse complement strand
TTTACGAGGGATAGTGATTCTCCCATCTACCGATGAGCTTATAAATTGCTTATCCTCCCGGACTAACAATACCTTAAGAATCTTTGCAAAAGAACCGTATTTATTGTTAGAGACTCTGGTGACAGGGATTATATGTATGTTAATGAGTTGTAAAGTTTGGAATTAAATCGGATATGAGACTTACTATTGAATTCATAGTTTAAAGACTCGATCAGTTATATCCAAAATAGATCAGGAGTGAGTTAAGAGTTAAGGAGTGAGATATATGATAATTAACAGAAAACTTATTTCGGTATCGCTAGTATCAATAGTTCTTATTTTATTTTTAATACTTTTTTCGTCTGCAGCATCGGCTTCAACAACAACTTGCTATGTTAAAGGCACAAATTATCAGTACTGGTCCAGTGAACAGTATCCATTAATCGATCTATTTGGAGAAAAATACGTGCCTTTGTTTGAAAAAAATAGCCATATCTGGGAATCGCATGTTGACAAGCTTTCCAAGCTTGTTATTGATAGTAAAGGGCGTTACACTCTAAAGACCGGTGATAAGCTTGACTTTGGTCAGGGATACAGTCTCCAGGTCAAGCAAATAGACGTAGATGGCAAAAAAGTCTGGCTAGAATTCGACAAAGATGGTCAATATGTAGATGACCAGATCATTTCGACTGATTCCGGCGACCATACCTGGACCTGTACATATAATAATTTACAGGGTTTAAATAATGTTCCGATTATGAAAGTCCATGTTAAACAGATTTATCAGGGTGCAAAAGACAGTATTGCCCTAATAGACGGAATCTGGATCATTGACTTTTCAAATATCAGAAAACTTCAAGTAGGGGACACAGTCGGAGAATACAGACTTATAAAGATCGTTAAAGGGGTGAGTGCATCCAATCTGGGGCATCTTATTTTTGAGATTCCAAAACCAATTGCTGCTTTTACCGCATCACCTACTTTTGGAGTAAAACCATTTAAAGTTAATTTTAAAGATGATAGTACAGGTTCACCAACCTCCTGGAAATGGGATTTTGGAGACGGAAATGTTTCAAACGACCAAAATCCTGTACACACATATTACAAGGCTGGAAGATATTCTCCTAGCTTAACAGTTAGTAAAGGAACTTTCAGCAACACAAGAATACGGTTTAATTATATAGTAGTCATGTAATTTAAAAAACAAAATTTTGGTTATTTACAAAAATATTTATTGCCCTTTTGGGCTAGACAGGAATACGTATTAAATTTGATCAACGTATAATGCACAGGTTTTCTTGCAAAATCTGTGTATTTTTACTATTTATTCACCACATAAGTTTTAAAACATGTGAATCAAAAAAACGTGATATGATAATTTGAAGTGAAATTATTTTGTAATAAAATAGGGTTGGTGAAATGCTTATATATATAACAAATATTTTATAATATCAATTACATATTAGTAATTGGTTCATAAGGGAGTACTTAGAATGAAGAAAATATAGGACAGCTTAAAAACTGATCCTTTACTAACCTTCATTTAATACAGGGTTGAAACCTTGTGAACCACCTGATCTGTTTTTCCAGTTTCGAAATTCATGATTCGAGCAGAAAGCTCAAAGTGGTGATTTCTTTTCCGTGATTAACTCATGAAAATTCTGCTTCGATGCAGACCGGAGCAATATGGTTTACCACCTGAAGAGCAATGCTCTCAAGGAAATTTCGGACACTAAATGGAATCTTATCAAGAGTATGGGAAGCAAAATTCAGGCTGCCTATAATTTCTCCCCTGTATTTCATAGGTATTATGGCAACCGCCTTAATTCCTTCATTTCTTACCGCGTCAATCATTTTTTCAGAATAAAAATCCAGTGAATATATGGGCTTTTCGATCCAGATCTGTTGTGCCTCTGGAGAATCGGCCTTATATTTAGAAACCTTTTCTTTGAAATCGGGGGAAATTCCCCTGTATGCGATCAGATTAATCTGATCCTGAAGCTCATCTTTGATATATATACCACCTGCATCAATACCGTTTATCTGCAGGCAGGCATCAAGTACCCTATTGAGAATAGTGTGAAGGTTCCAGGTAGTACTCAGGTCCTTTCCCAGCTCCCGTTGGATTTCAATCATTTTCTGGGCTTCTTTTCTTTCGGTTATATCAATGACAAGACCCTGAAAATGAGTTGCTATACCTTCAGCATTTCTCTGGATAAAGGTCCTCATATTCACCCAGAGCATTTTTCCGTCTCCTGTGAAAATTCTGTATTCGATATCGAAAGAATCCTGCATTTCCTGGATGTTTCTTTGGAGGGTTTCAACAACTGGTCCGATATCGTCCCTGTGAATGATATTCCCGTACCGGACCTTTCCTGAGGTGAAATCTTCAACTGTATACTCAAATTGAGTCACGTTTTCTGAGACGTATTCAGCAGGCAGATTTTCTTTGTTTTCCCATAAAAAAGCCACTGCCTGGCTATTATTTATTATTGTCCTCAGTAACTTTTGCGTTTCAAAAGATTCTTTGAGGGCCATTTCGCTCTCCTTCTTCTCGGTTACGTCAAGCACAAGCCCCTGTATGTGGGTAACTTCTCCACCATGATTCCGCTGGATAAAGGCCTGTTCGCTCACCCAGCGCAGGTCTCCGGCTTTCGTAAAGATTCTATATTCTGCAAAAAAATCTACTCCACCTTCCAGAATGCGCTGTTCGAGTGAATCCTCAATTCTCTTTAAGTCATCAGGATGGATAATATCCCCATATAAAACCCTTCCAGAAATAAGGTCCTCCACTGTGTACCCGAGCTTGGTCACATTTTCCGAAACAAACTCCGATGGCCATTTTTCTTCATTTCTCCACAGAAAAACAACTGCCGGACTATTGCTCACTACCGTCCGGATTATTTCCTGCATCTCAAGGACAGATAGTAAATCCACAATCCCGATTGCTGCAATAACCTTTCCGTCCTCTGAGAAAATAGGAGAAACAGCAACGTTTCTGCCCAGGTACGTGCCTTCCTTTGGAATTCCTCGTATAGTTTTTCCGGTCCTGAGCACTTCTTCGAGGACAGGCCCTGTATAGTTCCTGTCAAGTATCTTCCCTTTTTCCAGGCGAAGCCCCTTTCGCTTAAGACTGCGAATGGTTGTAGGAAGCCCCACGAGGGTATGTATTGCAATCGCTATTGACTCAAGTTCCTCGGGTCCTGCATCTTCAGATAACAAACAAGTAATACTCATACCTCCAGAAGGTCTTGGCAATTCTTACAGCTAAAAGACAATTAAAAGAAGGAATATTTCAGCAGGAATACATGTACTGGGAATATCGTTTATTGAACTCTTTTCCCCACTTATTCGATGCTTTTTAGCGGACATATAACTGCCTTTTATTTATATAATTAATGTTTCATAAGAATTATGAGGTAATTCTACGCCTCAACTATTCTTTTAAAAATGGAAGGAATGTGTTCAAGATCATGAAAATATTGGTTGTTATGGGAAGTCCGCGAAAAGGCAACACTTACCGAGCGGTGAAGAAAATAGAAGAGCATATGCACTCTATGGGTAACTTTGAATTTGAGTACCTTATGCTAAAAGACTCGGGTTTATCTCAGTGCTCTGGCTGCTTTGCCTGTTTATCAAAAGGCGAAAACTACTGCCCGCATAAAGACAGTGCCCCTATGATCGAGCAAAAGATGCATGGAGCTGACGGGGTTATCTTTGCTACACCTGTGTACGGCATGAATGTCTCTGCTCTCTTGAAGACTTTTGTAGACCGTTTTTCTTATATATTTCATCGCCCCCGTTTCTTCGATAAAAAGGCACTTCTTCTCTCTACAACCGGCGCACTGGGTAATAAAAAAGTTCTTAATTACCTCAAACTGGTAGCTGGTATATGGGGTTTTGAAGTAACCAATTCCATTGGTCTTGTGACCCCTCCGATACAACTTCCCAAAAAGAAAGAACAGGAAAATAACAGGAAGCTTGAGAAAGCTGCACTTGAGTTCCACAATTCCTTTCAGAAAAAGCGCCCTTCTCCGGGATTTAAAGATGTACTGATTTT
>JAUPKV010000087.1 GCA_030837265.1 Methanobacteriota archaeon | reverse complement strand
TCGAATGTATTACCAAAATAATACATTTAAATATTCAAAAATTAATATAGTGTTATATAAATGGATAAAGTAAAGTTATTGAAAGTAAAAAATTGGAAAATAAAAAGATAAAGACAGCAAAGTAACTGGCAGAGATGAAAGTTAGATTACCTGAAAAATATGGTATTACGAAAGAGGAATTTAACAGATATACTAGAGGTTAAAATGTTATTGGAAACTGATTTTGCACATTTGAAAGATACTCTCTGCAAAAATGCAGGGGCACAATTCTATATTATAATGCAACATCATCCTAAGTACATTTGCTTTAATCAGATTCAGGAATGTAGTAACTTATCTCCACCCGACGAATTGCTCCGCCAATATAAGCTGGGTAGTGTAACGTGGGATGGGTTCAAAAAGAAATATTTCGATCAACTAAAAAATCCAATCTGCCAGGAGCTGATAAAAATTATTGCACAAGAAAGCAAGTTACATGATGTATACCTTGTATCAGACTGTGATTCCGAAGATTATTGTTATCGTATCCTTTTAAAAGATGCAATTGATCATTTAAAGTGAAGCAAGTTAAGATTGAAAAAAATATTCATTTTACTCGTTTTAATTGCGTTGTGAGCCATCCGGGATATATTTGGTCTTCGGCCAGGAGCGATAGCCCTGGCCCTTGTACATGGTTTCTATAAGAAAAGCGAAAAACAGAAAGGGAAAATGAAGAAACTTAAAAATGTTTTGTTAGATGACGGGAGCAACTTAATAAGCTGGCAGAATGAGTTAGAGAGGTAGAATCGGAGAAATGATGATAAAAAGAAAGAGAGATAAGAGCAATTTGGTAAATGACGGAATAAAATTAATAGTTCAATGCAAATATGGAGGACTCTGTATTAAGCACCCCAGGACTATGGCAGATGTAATTTGTTCAGGATGCGAAAGAGAAGTAATAAGGTAAAAATACGTTTTTCAGAGCTGAATAAAACCGGCTATCTCTTTTGTGGGGTCGAACAAAAAGATAGTAAGCTAACTTTATTTGATATCCTTCTAATCTTCCAGGGCTCCCTTACTTATTTTGCTTTTTTGGCTTAATCTCATATAATTCTTTAAACCTACTTTCCGCAGTAAAATTTCAGGATTTTATATTTTTTAAATCATGCAAGTACTTTTTATAAAATCTCTTCCAATTTTACCTTGATGACTCTTTCTTCTAGCTCTGAATCCACAACTCATCTTGGTCATTATGGCCTTATTGCTGGCGTATTTGACGAACTTGGTATTTCAGATTTGATTGATGATCTCCTTCCCAAAAAAAGTGGCCATAACATCCCTCATTCTACTGTTCTTAAGGCAATGTGCATCAACGGTTTAGGGTTTACTGAACGTCGTCTTTACCTATTTTCTGAATTTTTTGAAAACTTACCCATTGAAAGGTTACTGGGAGAAGGTGTTCTTCCAGAACACCTTAATGATGATGTTTTTGGTAGAATATTGGATAAAATCCAGGAATATGGGGCTACTGAACTGTTTAACCATATAATTCTACAAGCTATGAAACACGTTCCTATTAACCCCCTTTTTTGCCATACAGATACTACAAATTTCAGTGTTTACGGTGACTATGAAAATGATGAAAATGACAAAACTATCAACATTACTTATGGTCATCCTAAAGACAAGAGAGTCGACTTACTTCGTGTTTCTATTTCCATGGTTACTGACCAGAAAGGGATTCCTCTTTTCGTAAGAGCATTAGACGGCAACAGTTCAGATAAAAAAGTTCTCATCAAAACCATTAAGGAACTAACACAGAACCTGAATCTTGATGAAAGAGTCTACCATATTGCAGACAGCGCATTTTATACTGAAGATAATGTGAAAGAGATAGGAACTAACGCTTTTTTCATATCGAGAGTACCTGCAACCATCAATGAAGCAAAGGAACTTCTGATGGCAGACTTAATGGTGGAAACATGCTCTGATGAACGTTATTCTAGCTATGCTGAAAAATCCTGTTATGGTGGAGTAGAACAGTTATGGGTTGTATTCTGCTCAGAGGAAATGAAAAAGAAGGAAGAGAAGACGTTTGGAGAAAAGATTCTTAAGGAGCTTGAAGCAGCCGAAAAATCCCTTAAAAAGCTTTCTAATCGTGAATTTGCCTGTGAAGCTGACGCAAGAATGGCTGCTGAACAATGGTTGAAAGAGAATGAATCGTATGAGTTCACAAAACTTGAAATAAAAACTAAGTCTCACAGGCTTGAAAACAAGAAAGGAAGGCCGAAGAATGATGAAAAGGTACAGACTTTCTACCTAATAGAAGCAGAGATAAAACCTGATCATGAGAATGTTCAGGAAAGAAGAGCAAAGTTAGGAAGGTTCATTCTTGCAACCAATGATCTGGAGTTAACTCCAGATCAACTCCTAGAATACTATAAGGAACAGGGAACAGTTGAAAGAGGATTCAGGTTCCTTAAAGATAAGAGTTTCAGAGTGTCTGAGGTATACCTGAAAAAAGAGTCCAGAATAGAAGCACTTGCAATGGTAATGGTTCTGTGCTTATTGTTGTATTCAATAGCTGAGGGGAAACTGAGGACAAGATTGGAAGAAGCAAAAGAAGCTATTAGAAACCAGGTTAAGAAGAAAACACAGACTCCAACCATGAAATGGGTATTCTTCCTGTTCAGAAGAATAACAGAATTAGTGATCGAAATTGATGGAAAAAAGATCAGGAAGGTATTGAATCTAGATGAGGAAACCATTAAAGTGCTGAAACTGATGGGTGAAAAGTACGAAAAATATTATGTGTGAAAAAATAGTGCGGAAAGTAGGTTAAATGATTAATCCGAATTCTTTAATGAAAATACTCAATATTAAGAATATTATTATTTTTTCTTGATTGGATTCATTATCAGCAAGACAACATGGAAAATCTCATAGTGTTCGATCCGGG
>JAUPKV010000086.1 GCA_030837265.1 Methanobacteriota archaeon | reverse complement strand
CTGGAAACTCATATAACAACATAGGGAGGTATAAATATTAATCTCGAGAATAATCTCGAAGATCCGGTCACGAAATCCGTAAACGAGGCTGTCAAACCCATAAAGACAGTTGGAATCAGCGAAGGAGTTACTGCTCAGTTAAAAAGGTTCGGGTTTTCCATATCCCTTGTTTTTGTTATTTTAGCCATGTACGTAATTTATACACCTACTGGTGTAAAAGCCGTCGACTTTTCCTTATCGAACATTAAGGAGATGCTAGGCTTGATACCCCCCATCTTTGTTTTTATGGGCCTTCTGGATTCCTGGGTCCCCAAAGAGACATTTATCAAATATATGGGGGAAAACTCAGGTCTTAAAGGAGTCTTTACAGCTTTGTTTTTGGGATCTGCTGCCGCTGGTCCCCTCTACATAGCCTTTCCTATCGCAGTGCTTTTAATAAAGAAGAGGGCAAGATTAGCTTACGTGTTTTTCTTTCTTGGAGTATGGTCTACCACTAAAATTCCCCTTTTGCTCTATGAAATTTCGTATATGGGAGTCAAATTCACAGCAATTCAGGTGGCAGTGTGTATTCCCCTATTTTTTGTATTCTCTCTAGCTATTGAAAGAATCCTTTCAAAGGATGATAAAGAATCACTTTACAGGAAAGCTGAATCTGAGTTTTCTTAATAAAAATTGCAGTCAAACTCTGCACTCACATCCTTTTTCTTTTAAAATCCGTACTTGTTCTTCATAAGAATCCACAAACTCGTCCTGAACAGCTTTTCCTGCTGCCAGGGCAGGGTCAAGAGGAGTGTGATGTTTATAGCCACGTTTTATCATCTCCTTGACAAGGGCTTCGTGCCTTAGATATAGAGCCTTTAGTTTTCCCCTCCAGCGCATAGTTTCAGGGTGATGGGCATAAGCTTTTTTGTCATTGGTAATTATTGACCATAAAGCATGCAGCTCACGGTGTTCCCCCAGCAGGTGCTGTCTGCACATCTTCTCGGGAGGTATGTCCCAGATTCTCATAAGCTTAATCTGAGCCCATTCAAGAAAGGGTTTTCGATAAAAAGGTTTATTTATTCGGATTTTTAATTTTAGACTTTTTCCATGATTTTTTACCTGATATCTATTTAGAGAACATCGAATAAAATATGGTCTATGGGACGGTCAAAAATCTGGTTTTCTGGCATTATTTTGACTTTGCTTATTGCCGTAAATATGCTAACTATTACTGCCCTTGCCCATGTTCCAACTTTCGAAGCAGGAGGTAAAAGCCCCGATGCTGCTATTCCCTTTGAAGATCCTTCAATATCCAGGGTCCTCTATGGGCAGCTTGCTGAAGGAGACCTGACATACTATAGTTTTGAGATAAAGCGAGGAGAAAGAATAGTTTTAGGGCTTACTATTCCTGTTGAGCAGGGGAGGCAGGGTTTTACCCCGGACCTCATTCTTATGGGCCCAGGTCTTACACACGAAGGAAAAATACCCGAGAAACTCGAAGTGCCTCAGGGGTATGGAGTAAAAGTATTTTCAGGAAGACTCCTCAAGAGTCCGGTTTACGAAGCGTTTGCCCCCAGTGCTTTCTATTCTGTTGCCAATCCAGATCTTATAGCTCCTGAAAGCGGGAAGTATTATGCTGTAGTCAGTTCCGCACGCAGAGCAGGAAATTATGGGGTAGTTTTAGGTTATAAGGAGGCTTTCACTTTGAATGAGTGGATATCCACACCCCTTAGCCAGATAAAGATTTATCTCTGGGAAGGTCAGAGTCCCCTTCTGATCTTCGCTCCTTTTTTAATAATTCTCGCACTTGGCATTCTGGCAATCTTTCTCAAAAAAGACATTGTATCTGGCTTCAGTCCGGCACAAATTTCCGGAATCTTCGCAGGTCTTTTCTTCCTGGGCACAGGATTTTCGTTAATTTCCCAGATGATGATCTCATTGAGCAAAACGTCATTTACTTCAGAAATATTCATTACTCTATTTCTAATTCTCGCAAGTGTAGGACTTGGAGTTATTGCCTTTTTCTTAAGTTTGAAAGGCGAGAGTTCCAGTGAAACTTCAACAAGGTAGCGACTTTATTTTCTTGGCCTTGGAATTCTCGGGCTTCTACTCTGGGCAGGCTTGTTTGTAGGTCCGCTTCTATCGTTTTTAACTGCATTACTACCCTGGAAAAATAAAGAATAACCTTTTAAACAGTAAGGAAGAAAAATCTTAAAGATAATTTTAAGATCGAACATGCCTTGAAGACCTCAGAGGAAAATGGGTAGTACTTTATTTTTATCCGAAAAATAATACCGCGGGGTGCAGCCTGGAGGCAAAGGAGTTCAGTTGCTTGGAAAAAGATTTCGAAACCGAAAATGCTTTAATTCTCGGAGTTAGCAAGGACAGTCAGGGTTCACATAAGCGATTTATCGAGAAGAAAGAACTTATAATAAAGCTGCTCTCGGATGGGCAAGCAGAAAATATACTTTCAGAACTCGAATCATTTAAAGAGAATAAAATATAAAATAAAAGTAAAATATAAAATAAAAGATAAAAACTGATATGCTATATCCTATAGTTTTCAATCTACTATTTTACTTGCCTTCATTTTTTCGTATTTTGTACTTTAAACGTGTCTCTCCGCAGTCCTAACTGGATGACTCTCCTCACTTCTCACACCGTAATAAACCATGTAAAGCGCGGCAAGGGCCACAAGTATATATATTATTCTCGAGAGGACGCTCCCCACCCCGAAAATAGCATCTACAAGATTGTAGTTAAAGAGCCCGACAAGTCCCCAGTTTAATCCGCCTATAATAACAAGTATAAGTGCAATCCAGTCTACAGGATTTCTTACTGCCACAACTATCACTCCCTGTGTGTTTTATTTACCTATTTCCATAATAGGAATATATATAAAAACCACCATATTAAAATTGGATGTTCTTATATTTATATGTGACTGATCTAAAAAAGAGCTTCATAGGGAAGGAAAATACAAAATAAGAAACCAAATTGCTATTTTGATACAGGAACTTTCTATTTTTCAGGCAATTATTGAACGGAATATTTTGGAGTAATCAGATATTTTGTAAACATATAACATATCACATTGAGAGTGCCATTTATAAAAGTAACCGGAAAAAAGCAGACGTCTTTGGTATTTAATAGTTGGAAGCTTTATTGAAAGATCAAAATGGTAAAAATTTAACTTTAGTATTCAGGCTTTCATAAATTTTACCGAAATATCAAGAAAAGTTGCTTATAGAACCCTACGACGGAATAGGAGCATGTAAGCTAAACGGGAGGAATCATATATCCTGGATTCGGCAGGTTGACAAATTAAAGATATATATTTTCATATTGCTCTCCCATTATACTCAATATCTTCCAGTTAACCTCTTCCATATTCAATACTTCTGACTCACTGATCCCTTCCTTTTGAGTAAAAAGTTCTGTAATTCCCTGGAATTTGAAAAATATCCATCTCATTGTAGGTTTTTTTGTCGGTTTTCCTTTCTGATCTGGAACTGTTTCATTTTCTTCTTCCAATTTTAACCTCAATTTCCATTCTGCGATTGAATAAATCATCAAGCAAAGGACCATAATCATCGTCAGTGCTTCCATTCTTGATTTATTCTTAAGGTAAACCTTTGATATCGAAAATGTATCACTTTTTAAAAATCTAAATCCTTTTTCAACTCTGTCTTGTCCTTTATAGAACTTCAGCATCTCTTCAGGAGAAAGACTGATGTCATTACTTGCAAGAATAAAAAGTCCGATTTTATCCATTTCTTTCAAAATAAAAGCATCATTAACCTTTATGCTACCTTCAATCCTGTAATATATCTCTAAGTTCTCATCTTTAGAAGGTCTACCTTTTTTTCCTTGTTCACGTTTTGTAACACCTTTCACACTTGCCTTATCCAATATAATTGACGGGAACTCTTGAGTCCATTCTTCTGCAGCTTTTAATGCATCTTCTTCACAAAAGAAGTCTTTTCCTTTCAGCTTTTTAAGTGATTTCTCTGCTTTTTCAATCTCTTTATCTATCTTTGTTCTGAGAGTTACCTCCTTCTTCTCTTTCATTTTATGAGAAAGCAATAGAACCCACTTTTGTTTTACTCCGCCGTATTCGACAAAAGTTTGATAAAACGAGTATCTTTCGTCATTTTTCAATGTTTTAAGACTCAAGTTAGAAGCAATCAGTTCTTTTGCTTCATTAATTGTTGCCGGAACACGGCTAATCCACAGTGATTTTCCTATATTCCTGATGTTGTTGTCTGTATAAAAAGAGCTGTCAGCGACATAGTATACTTTACTTTCAGGTCTCAAAACCGATTTAAGAGCATTTATCGACTCAGGAATTATGCTTTTATCTGAAGCGTTTCCTGAGTGTGTATTCATGAAAAGGGGTATACCATGTTGATTTACTATCAGGCTAAGAACAAATTGTTTTAGATCCCATCTTCCGTTTTTTGGAACTCCAAAAGTGATATCAATAGAATCAGTATCTTCGTCATCATAATCTCCATACACACTTACACTGGTAGTATCAGAATGCAGACAATGAACAGGAATAGGTAAGTGACTCATAACGTGAAGAGTGATTTCAGTAAACAGTTTAGTAGGACCATATTTTACGATTATATCAAGAGTTTCTCCTATAACGTACTGATTGAGATCTTCTTTTGTTACACCTTCACCAAAAAGCCTTTCTATTGAAATATTCTTGAAAAAATCAGGAAATGGATATAAGCGTTGATCTACGAAGCCAAGACCATTAAGGATCATAGCAAGGATACAGACTGAGTGAGGAACAGTATGATCTCGTGCTTTCGGAAGCTTCTCATCAATTAGCTTATCAATTTTAAGCTCTTTGAAAACTCCAACCACAAGACCAAGGTGACCTATGAACCTTGTACGTTTGAGAGACGATTCAACTCTTCTATTACTGTTTTTTTCGATCATGATAGAATCAAGACGAAAATATAGAATTAATGATATTAATTCATTCGTTTACCTGCCGAATAGAGGATATATAATATTAGACGAATAGTAATATATAAATAATATTCGACGAATAATATTAGACAAGCTTAGGAAATATGTTCAAGATAAAAGAGATCGACCATCCAGATTCCTTCTTTATGAAGAATTAACCCATGTTTCTGCTCTTCTTTTTTCGTTTGATAGACTTGCTTTCAAACCTACCAATCAACAGGTAAACAGAATTCGAATTAAAACATTAAGTTAATATTTATCTTAATTTTTATATTGCTAAAAATATCATGCGGTGTATAAAAATGGATCTACATAATTTTTCCTTGCATTATTATTACAAATATTTCACAGCTTTAGATGATTATTATAAATATTTAATAGGTATTAATGGCGTTATCCTATCTTACTTAATAATAAAAAGCTATCCATTTGTTGTTAATTTGGCAACAAAAACAAGCTTTTCTATTATGTTAGTTGGAGCATGCTGTATGTATATTGATAGCTGGAATCGAAAATCAATAAATTACAGATTATATGTAGAGCTATATGAAGATGAATATCAAGCTCTTTCCGATATTAAAGCTGGTAAATTATTTGTAAACTTAATTTTCTATATACTCTCTATATACTTAATAGGTAGTACAGTTGGCATTCTTT
>JAUPKV010000011.1 GCA_030837265.1 Methanobacteriota archaeon | reverse complement strand
TGTTATTATGCTTACACGTGAAGAGATTCTTGCTTTGTGTGCTTCAAACCCTGAAGTTATTGCTTACATTATGAGTCTTGAGTCTCAAATTAAAGAACTCACTGAAAGATTGATAGCCTTAGAATCTCGTTTAAATCAAAACAGTCGTAACAGCAGTCGACCTCCTTCTACTGATTATTTTGTCAAAGAGAAACCTATTCCCAAGAGTCTTCGTAAACCGAACGGGAAGAAACCTGGAGGTCAAGAAGGTCATCCAGGCACGACTCTTGATATGGTTGATCATCCTGAGTAGGTAATAGAACATTCTTTGACCTGCTGCAAAGAATGCAGATCTACCCTTGAGAATGTTGAAGTTGAAGCTTATGAGAGAAGACAGGTCTTTGACATTCCTCCCGTAAATCTAATTGTTACAGAACACAAAAGCCAGATTAAAACCTGTCCTTGTTGTGGAAAGTTGAATAAAGCTGTTTTTCCTGAATCAGTGAAATATCCGGTTCAGTATGGCCCTAATATTTTAGCTTCAGCTATTTACTGTAAAAATTACCAGTTTGTTCCTTATGATAGAATTTCTGAGTTATTTGAAGACATTATGGGAATAAAAATCTGTCCTGCTACGATAATTAGAGCAGAAAGAGAATGTTTTCAGAATTTAGAGGAATTTGAAAACGTTATTAGAGAGAAGTTATTGGCCTCTCCTGTAGTCAATTTTGATGAGACTGGTATGAAGATTGAAGGAAAAAGACACTGGCTTCATGTAGCTTCTAATGAGAAATACACATGTTATTTTGCTCATCCAAAAAGAGGAGCAGAAGCAATAGATGCTATGGGAATTCTTCCGGAGTTTAAGGGAGTAGCAGTTCTGATGGATGGAAACCTTACAATGTTTATGATTGTGATCATGCTCTCTGTAACGCCCATTTACTGAGAGAACTTACAGGAATTGAAGAGAGCTATAAACAGAAATGGGCTAAAGAGATGAATGAACTGCTAACTGAAATGAAAAAGTATACTGATGAGTGTAAAGAGCAATTAAGAGAACTTGATTTTGAGCAGATTAAGGCATTGGAAGAAAGGTTTGATGCTATCATCATTAAAGCGCTTGAAGAAAATCCACATTCTCTAAATCCTGAAAAACAGGGAAAACGCGGTAAAAATCCAAAAACAAAATCAAGGAATCTGTTGGATAGGTTTATAGAATACAAAGAAAAGATTCTGAGATTCCTGACAGACTTGAAAGTTCCATTTGAGAATAATCAGGCAGAAAGAGATATCAGGATGATGAAACTACAGCAGAAAATATCGGGAACTTTCAGAAAAGCAATGGGAGCGCAAGCTTTCTGCAGAATTCGGGCGTATATTTCTACAGGAAAAAAGAATGGTTTACCTGTTTTAGAGGGTATTCGTGCGGCGCTCATAGGAGCGCAGTTAACTATACTCTGAGCAGTTACCTTTTTTTTTAATTACAAAAGGAGCATATAAGGTTTACCAAGTTTTATGTCCTAAATAATGCAAATGCTTTAGAAGCCATCTATAGACCGGAAAGCGTCTGTCTATTTTCTGCGACGTCTGTAACACCATCGCAGCCTGCTTTCATACCGTTTGGTTCAAGCGTATCAGTCTAATTTCGCTTGTCAAAAGTCACGACCCGTATAATGGTTCAACATGTGTTTCTTCATGGCATTTTTATCCTAGCAGATGACCCAAATTAGACTTTCAGGCTTCTCCACATTGTCTTACGAGCTTAGCACATCTGCATTACTGCTGATGCACCTCTCATAATAGGATTACTCTAAATGGAAAGAGTAGCACAAGGCAATTTATGGCATAACTTCTTGTCGCACTTACAGAACTTTCGGTGCACTGCCTACATCTACAAAAGGCTTAAAGAGCATAAACTGGAAAGGTGTAGGTTCAGAGCCATTGAAGATTATGCATTTTTTATTTAGAAGTTGAGAAGTATATGCCGAATAAACTCCCATTCCGATTAACAAATCAGGCTTTTTCTTCCGAAGAAAATTGTATGCTTTCAACACATTGAAAGGAAGAGCCAGTATTTTTCCGTACTTAGAGGTAGGCACATTGGCGTAAACAAAGTATTCAAAACCGATCTCGTCTAATAGATTGACAGTATCTCCATAATTTCTTGCAAGTATAATGGCTTTATGTCCCTTTGATTCTAAGTTCCTTATAACATTTTTATATAAGTGCACATGCGCAGGAGTATTCAAAAAGAATGCAATTCTCAAAAAATCACCTGTTTTTAGATAATATTTATCTTTGTTTTTAAATATAAATTAGAAATTATGATTATATGTAGATAGATTGTACAGTTAAACGTTTTTAAGAAAAGTTCTCGTTTTGCAATTTAAGCCGTTCTGATCTCTTTAGATATCCCCGCTAATGTGTGCAGCAATATCCCTGTCATTGCCATAAAAGTCCCTACAACAATAAAGAGAAACATAAGCATTGTAGGCCCGAACTGCAAGCCTCCACCCATTAAAAACATTTCCAGGAAATGAGCACCCATATACAGTCCCCCTAATCCAAGAGCAATTCCAGGGGTTGTAAAATAATAAAGGGGCTTATTAAATTCGATATCTTTTAAAACCATAACAAGGACGCCTAAACCATGTTTTATCGGGCTTACGGTTGAGCAGTCCACATCGTACCTTACCCCTATTTCAACTTCCTTGATCCGTAACCCAGACCTTCCTGCGTCAGCAAGCATTTCGCTTTCTATCGCCATACCCTGAGCGTTAAATCGAAAAACATCTATTGTTGAAGCTGCAAAAGCACGAAAACCACTCTGAGAGTCTGTGATTTTGAGTCCGGAATTCATATTTGTAGCAGTATCAAGAATGCTCTGGCCAACACGACGGTAAATCGGGGTATTTTTATCTCTATGGCTCAGATAACGGCTGCCGTTTACCATCTCAGCAGTGCCATCCGTGATGGGGGCGACGAGTTTTGGGATTTCGGCAGGGTCATGCTGGCCGTCCGAGTCCATGGTAACTATAATATCTGCACCGAGCTTGGCTGCAGCTGTAAAGCCGGTTTTGAGGGCTACTCCTTTGCCCTTATTAACCTCATGCACAATCACATGGGCTCCTGCTCTTCTGGCAATTGCAGCTGTGCGGTCTGAGCTGCCGTCGTCTATCACGATTACGTTGTCTGAGTAATGCTTCGTAAGGAGGACTATGCTGCCAATGGAAACTTCCTCATTGAAGGCAGGAAGAACCACGGTTATATTTTGTGGGGACATTCCTCTTATATCTGGAATTTCCTCTTTATTTGTTACTAAATGGGTATTTCTCATTATCAGTTCATTATTCATTTGAATAACCCCGAGAATAGAGATTTGAATATTTAACGGAGCAAATATAATTTTACTGTCGTGGATGAAGTAATGAATATATAAATTAAGTTATGATTATTCAGACACAAAGAAATAAAAAACAATATATAGTTCGCCTGAATGCTCAGGACCATGTGCCTGAATAGTTATTTGTGCTCAGTTGTTGAAGTCAAACGAGCTAAGCTATCTTTAATTGAAATTAAATATCAGGCAGGTTCTGTCTGCCTTACTGCTCCTGCCATCGAGTGCTCGATTATTCCCCTGAGAGTCATATATGCGCCTACAAGGGCGAGGAAGACCATCA
>JAUPKV010000085.1 GCA_030837265.1 Methanobacteriota archaeon | reverse complement strand
TCCACCATAGTCTTTTTCACCAAGAATTTCGTTCATTATGTCAATCGGGATCAGGACAGCAATGTTATCGTCATAAGCCTGGATAACTTTATTTTCCGGATTTTTAATAATAGCTTTAACCCTAAAAGTTTTTGACACCTTTTCGTTTTCCCCAACTTTGAAAGTTATATTTATGGAGTTTCGAATCGAGATATTCCGATCAAACTTCTCATCTGCAACCTTATATCCTATAACCGCTACGTAACCATCATTTTCATTAAGGAAAGTACCCGTCTGGAGATTTGTATTTGCCACTTTGTCATAGTCTTTTCCAACCCCGCTTACCATAATGTTCTTTGTCTGGGACATGTAAGTAACTTCTGCAGTCTGTGCTTTTAAAGGCGAGATCTCAGATATCCCGGGGGTATTCTCAACTATTTTCATCTCGTTATCGTAAAAGAGCTTGGGCTGCATCCCCTGTACGTATATGAAATTTGATCCCAGATTATTTACTTCATTTGCAAAGTACTGGCTGAAACTTGCTCCAAGGGACACGTTTGCAATTACGGCTGCAACTCCTATGACAATCCCTAACACTGTAAGGGTTGAACGAAGTTTGGCACTTCTAATGCTTCCGAGTGCTATTTTTGCGGCACCTGAAAAGGGGATCATTATGGCGGCTCCGTTTTGTATATTCTTAGGGGAGGTAAGATTTTGAATTTAAAATAAACTTGTTTCCTTAACTTCCTTTAATAGAGCACATTAAACATATAAAATGTACTGCAAATAATAACAGATTTTATATTTGCAGATGTCCCATATGAAACTCCAGCCAATTGTTTTAATAATCCTAGAAATTATCTTGTCTTTGAGCAACCTGGTGAAAGAAAATTGTTGAAAGAAAGGTAAGGAAAACTGTTGAAGGAAATATAAAAGGAATCTATTCGCACTCTGTACTCATTTGTTTCAAAACCATTTGTTTTTAAATTAATTTTATAATTTTTAGATACATTTGAAGATTTAACGTCTTAATATAAAATTAAGAGAAAATTTTTTATAAATGTAAGTTCATTAGTACTTTTGTACTTTGTTAATTTTTTCATTAAATGCGGAGGGGTAATTTCTTAAGTTTTATGATAATTCAATCAACTTTCAACCTTAGTTTGATATCTCAGGTTAATAGAAGCAATTGAATTTCAATAAAACATGAGACTGGCACCTTAAATTTTTTGAAAAGTAAAAAGTACATGAAACAGAACAATCCATTTAAGTTTGGACTGTTTATTGAAAAATGATAAAATTCACACTCAATCGTATGAAAATATGTCTCCCTTTTAAATCGGGGGGTTTAAGTGGAGGATTTGTTTTCAGCGTTAGTGAGATTCAGGTCTAAAATCTTTGAGAATCTGATTCAGTGCCTCTGGGATTCGAATATCTTAGTGGATTGGATTCTATCTATACCTCTGGAATTCGAATATATATTAGAGGATCGGATCCGGTATTTTTAGACTCAGATCTGCGACTGCTATCGTTTGAGTATGCTTGAGTGGACACTATGGAGGAATCAAAAAATGCAAAAAAATATGATCAAAGCAATAGGTGTTTTTACACTGGTTCTTTTTGTCTTGTCAGTGACAGGAGCAGCAGCAGCAACATGTAAGTCTTGTACAGCATGTAAGCCTTGTAAAGCAAATTCTGACTATTTTTCATTCAGCAAGTCTAAAACTTGTGGGAATGTACTGAAGAACGATGTAGGAAACAGTAAGCAAGTAACAACTATAGGAACCATCGCCACTTCTAAGGGCGGCAAAGTGACAATGGATAAAAACGGCAATTTCTGTTATAAACCGTCAACCTGTTCCAAGACTGGCGTTATAAAAGACAGCTTTAAATATACAATAAAATGCAGCTGTCCAAAAACATGCAACTGTAAACAACCAAGTACTGCAACGGTTAATATAACTTACAGATGCAGTTAAATGTTGTAACCGTAATTAAAGGGAACGGGAAGCGTTAATCTTCCATGGGGTTTATCCCCGGTTCCCTTAATCCTTTCAACTAAGACAACCCTTTTCACTTCAAGACGATCTTTTACTTAGCAAATTACGGAATCATGTCAATCCAATCAATGGACCCTGGCTTATATTCCGACAATTCTTCTTCATTTCCAATTAATATATTGTCAATGATTTTTTCAATATTCTGTCCTACCTCTTCAATGCTTTTTCCTGTTGTGTTTATCTCAAAAACCTTTTTACACCATTCAAAAGCTTCGACAAGAATCACATCGAGAGCTTCGGCTTCAACGTTCTCTTTTATTTTCTCTTCCGAATAGCCTCGTGTTTCCAGTCTCGTTTTCAACTCAGGTGGACATACTCTTAATACAATAACAATATCTGTAATGTAATGGGCAAGATGACTTTCAATAATTACGATCTCGTTTTTCTCTTCCTGCACCCATTTAAGTTCGTTTCCTTCGCTAGCTTCCTTAAGGTAGTGATGGACGAGTTCCATGTCCGCAATGACGGAATCCCTTTTCTCGTCAGTCTCAGTGTAGAGATGTTTTTCAATAATCAGGTCATTCAGGTGAATTACTTTCCAGTTCCTTTTCTTTTCAAGAAGACTGCTTACTGAGGTTTTCCCCGTACCCGGTGTACCTGTGAGTCCTATTAACATGGAGAAAAAAATGAGCTTATAGCAATTATATCTAGCGCATCCCTAATCAAAAGACGCGCTAGCAACGCTCTGTAAGCCACATTAGCTTTCAAGAACATTCTTATTTTTATCTCTCATTCTTTTAAAGTTCCGACAACAGGATAATCCTTAAATGTCTCCGGCCCGTGAGGAGCTTCATCCATAGCTTCTGTAAGATCCTTTCCGGCATCATGAAATCCCTGATGGTTGCCGCCCTCCCATAGAGCACTGGCAGTAACATCATAGACCTGGCCTTGATAGGCAACGTAAATTTTCCCATTCTTACCGTTGAAGTCTGCTAGTTCTTCAAGTGTGTACTCCTTCATTTTTATACCTCCTATTTTTAAACAATATTTTATGTGTTGCACATCCGTTTCACTACAATAATACATTCAACATTTTTAAAACTTCATTTATCTCGGCAGTCGGAAGCTGGCATTCATAATTCTGGCAAACATAAGCTGTAGCTTTTCCTTCAATTGGCACCTGCATTTTTGTATAGGTTGCCAGGTTCGTAATCTCAGGATCTTCCCCTTCTGGCCTGAAAACCAGAACCTTATTGGGAATGAAATAAGTCCGGAGCTCCGCAAGCATATGTTCTGTGTCCGATGCCCCATCGTTTCCGGAAATTACCACTTCATATGTAGGGCCCATCCCGAAATCAAGAGCAGAGAGACACTGAGTATATCCGGCTGGTATTTTTCGGATCAGTTTTGAAAATGCACGTTCCAGCCCATAAGCTGTATCCTCTAATTCGGGATTTGCAGTAATTCTTGAAAGCCGAAGCAGGTTAAGCATTTCTATGGAATTACCCGATGGTATGGCTGTATCCGCAAACTCTTTTTTCCTGAGGATCAGTGATTCGCTGTCATTGGCAGTAAAGAAAAGTCCCCCATTAACAGGATCCCAGAAATGATCAAGGAGTTCCTTATTAAGACAGAGAGCAGCTTTGAGATAGCGCAGCTCAAAGCCCGATTCATAAAGCTCAATTAGTCCGTGAATCAGGAAAGCATAATCATCGGCTGTTCCAAAAATTCCCGCTGATCCGGCCCTATAGCGGTGAAGCAACCGTTTTCCGGGGATGTAAAGGGTTTTAAGAATAAAGTCTGCGGCTTTTTCAGCGGCTTTCAGATATTTTTCCTCGCCAAAAATCTGATAACCTTTTGCAAGCGCAAAAATCATAAGCCCGTTCCAGTCAGTTAGGATCTTATCGTCTCTTGCAGGTTTTTTTCGCATCATACGGGCTTCAAGGAGTTTCTCCCTTGCTGATTTTACCCGGCTCTCCAATTCCTCTTTAGGAATTTTAAGCTCGGAAACCAGCGCTCCTGTGGGCTGGGTCATGTAAAGGATATTGGTTCCGGTTTTTTTCCCACGAATCTCCTCTTCAAAGTTGCCCTCTTCCTTCAAATTGAAAACTCTAGTGACCAACTCCGTTTCCTCAGGACTGAGGACTTTCCTGATCTCATCCATTGTCCAGAGGTAATAAGCTCCTTCCTGCCCATCTACATCCGCATCTTCTCCACAATAGAATCCCCCTTCGGGAGATGTCAGGTCTTGCAGCACATAATCCAGAGTACTCTCAGCCGTTTCTTTATACAACTCTTTTCCTGTAACCTGATAAGCTTCTGTATACGCATCCGCAATTAGGGCCTGGTCGTACAACATTTTTTCAAAATGGGGAACAATCCACATACTGTCCGTTGAGTAGCGGTGAAAACCAGAGCCAAGATGATCAAAGATTCCCCCCCTGGCCATATTCTCCAGAGTATGCTCTACCATGTGAAGTGCTTCAGGATTCCCACTGCGCTTCCAGTAGCGGAGCAAAAAGCTATTTTTATGTGGAGTAGGAAACTTAGGGGCTCCGTCAAAACCCCCATGTACAACGTCAAAAGATCTCAGCAGCTCATCATAAGCCTCTTCCAATATTGCTTCCCCTCTCACTTCCTCTCCTGCAGGCTCTGAGATCATATTCTGAATAGTAAAAGTGATTCTTTCAGCCGAATCGAGCACTTCTTTATATTGTTTGTTCCAGATATCCTCTATTTTTGGTAAGAGTTCGAGCATCCCTGTCTGGTTGAAACGGGATTTTTTGGGAATATAAGTTCCTGCAAAAAAGGGTTTCCTGGTCGGGGTCATGATGATGCTAAGCGGCCAACCTCCTCTCCCAAGAATAATCTGGCACACTGTCATGTAGATATTATCTATGTCAGGCCGTTCTTCACGGTCTACTTTTACGCTAACAAAGGCCCTGTTCATGAGTTCTGCCACTTCTTCATCTTCAAAAGATTCATGTGCCATTACATGACACCAGTGGCAAGTAGAATAGCCAATTGAGAGAAAAATCGGTTTATTTTCTTTCCTGGCTTTTACAAAAGCCTCTTTTCCCCAGGGGTACCAGTCTACAGGATTATAAGCGTGTTGCAGGAGATACGGACTCTTTTCGTTAATCAAATGGTTAGGTTTTCTCTGTTCGTTTCCCAATAAAAACCCTCCTCTCTCAGACCTCACTTTTCAGGTCTGAACTAATTTAAAGAATGACCAATTATTTGAGGACCCTTTATCCCTGTGAATTATAATTCTAATCGTTTCTCAAGGTATCTGGCTAATCTCAGCACTAAAAAAATCAGGTATAGCCAAATTTCCCCAATTTAATTGGTCACCCCTTAAATATCAATATATCGCTGGCTTACAAAAAGTACTAAAATAATGGAATGCAAAAAAATAAATACTTCTCATATGGAGTAAGAATCGAAAAACAGGAAGGCAAATTTTCTTATGGTCAAGTATGTAGATTTAATTTTCTTTTTAATGTTAATAATATCGACATCAATTTCGATATTCATATATAGAACAACTACAGTCTCCAGAAAACCTTTTCATAAAGTTTACTCCGAAATATCGAACCCTGAAGTAAAAAAGAATGAAAAAATCAATCTGATTGAAGGCCTTCATAACTATTTGAATGACTATTCGGAAGAGCAAATCCTATTTGACAATTTGGATTTCTACATGAGAGAAAGTGTTTTTTGGTAAGATCGGAAGAGCACACG
>JAUPKV010000084.1 GCA_030837265.1 Methanobacteriota archaeon | reverse complement strand
TCAAGAGTTAATTCTACCCCCACTGCAGCCTCTTCAAGAATTTTCTGAGCTGTAATTTTCCCAATTTCCCCCAAACAGGAGATGCAAACAGCAGTATTTCCGGAAACATCGGGATATTCCACTTTAGCAGCAGCTTTTCCAATTTCTCCAACCGCGACGGCAACTGCGATGGTTTCTTTTTCTTTTTTACGAAGAGCTGCCGTATTCCCACTTTTCCCAAGTACTGAAGCTGCGAGATTCGCTATAATTCCCATCTGCTGTCCAGCAGCAATTCTCCCTATCGTTCCGAAAGTGAGAATCAATGTAATAGTTGTACTCTCTGTATCCTGCTCTATGGAAAACTGAAGTATTTTCTCAAGGGCCCGGATAGCATCAACTGTTAAATCTTCCATTTTTTTCAGAACAGCAGCTTTTCCGATTTTTTCTATGGAACCAATAGCTTTTCCAGCTTCAGACTCTTTCTTATCTGTGAGATAATCTATACTGATTTTAGTCAGAATTTCTAGAGTTTTATTCATCTCCTCATCTAACTTCTCATCGTTAAAAGTCAGCCACATGTCTATTGTTGTATTTTCTTTTGAAAGCATGGCCAGGAGACTCCTTTAACATTAACTCAGGTAAATCGTTGTCGTTTTTCATCAATATTTATCTTATATTGTTTATAAGATATCTGTCAATACTTAAACAGTTTGGGATCATTTATGGAAAAACAATATAAGCACTAATAGAAATACAATAATCGAGGAAATAAAACCTAAACATTTTTCTATAACTAATTCACATTCCTACATCTAAATAAAAAACTAAGTTTTTATCTATAAGTTTCATTTCTTAACTATGATCAGTATTTTATGATTAATTTATATTTTTTATATGAGTTCTATAGTGTAAGTAACTTCAGCAAAAATTATGAAGGAAAACTGAAATGGGGTGAAGGAATGCAGAAAAAGAACATAGAGTATTTTAAGAAAATTGGTCTGGAATTACTATGCATAAGCTGTGCATTATTGCTGTTAACATCATTATTCTCATTTATTTCTTTAGCTAAGAGTACAAATGCATCCGGCGAAACTGGTACTAATGATAAAATCTCAGCGCCATTGTTTTCAATAATTACTGAAGCTTCAGCTACTGAACAAATTCCAATAATCATTCAATTACAAAACCAGAATATCCCTTTTAATACTAAGCAAGGGAGATCTCAAATTGATGATGAACAGAAAAATATAATGAGTTATCTAAATGAAGCAAAAGCGAGAAACAAAGCTCAAAAAATAAAATCCACGCATATTGTTAATGCAATTGCTACTAAAGTAACGCCGGAAATTATAGCTTCCCTTGCCGAGATGCCCGAAGTTTCAAGAATTGAGCTTGACGAAGTTGTTTCTGCATCCGGAGAAAAGGTATCTCTTTCCAAAACAGTAAATCCTTCATGCTCAAAACATAATAATTCATGGGGAATTGATAAAATTGAAGCTCCGGAGGTCTGGAAGCGAGGTGTAACCGGAAAAGGAATTATTGTTGCTGTTGTGGATTCCGGTATTGATGCAACACATCCCGATCTTGACGACCTTGATGACAATCCCTGTACAAAAGACCCTAAGGTGGTTGGGTGGATTGATTACATTGACGGAAGTAAATGCCCTTACGATGACTTTGGGCATGGCACTCAAATAGCTGGAACAATTTCAGGAACAGGGGCCAGCGGTGTTAATACAGGAGTTGCACCGGGTACAAAACTAATAGTAGCAAAAGTGTTTGGTCAATATGGTTCTGGCTATCGGTCCGATGTCATTCTCGCTTTTGAGTGGGCAGTAAATAATGGTGCCCGCATTATAAGTTTCAGTGGTGGGGTTGGATCACATAATTCTTCATTCACAATTGCAATTGATAAAATTGTAGCAGCTGGCGTGATTCCTGTTGTTTCGGCTGGGAACAATGGACCTGATTCCAAAACAATAACCTGCCCGGGGGATGAGATCAATTCTACCACAGTTGGTGCAACTGATTCATCCGATTTAATAGATTATTTCAGTAGCCGTGGTCCTGTAAATCTTTACCGTAAACAGTATATAAAACCTGACATATCTGCGCCAGGAGTAGATATTACTTCAACGGTTCCGGTTAATTATGGCTATGCATACGAGGACGTTAGCGGGACGTCCATAGCTGCTCCTCATGTTTCCGGGACCGTGGCATTAATGCTGGAAAAAAATCCTACTCTAAAGCCTTCTAAGATAAAAAGTATCTTGGAAAGTACTGCTGTGGATCTGGGCCAGGCAGGAAAGGATAACGACTATGGAGCAGGCAGGATAAATGCGTATAGAGCAGTATTCTACAATCCTGCCTCTTTTCGTTGCAAACTTTGAGAGAGAAACTTAGAAAACTACTAATAACTTAAAGAAGCTTAAAAAAATGGTGCTTCAAACATGCCTTTTCATGTGATGATTATCCCAACCCTTGGTTGCCCAGCTAACTGCAGTTACTGCTGGAGTTCCGAAGAAAAATCTCCGGTTATGAGCATTGAAACTATAAAAGAAGTGATCAAATGGCTTAAAGTTTTCCGGGGGGATTCGGTTACCTTTACTTTCCACGGGGGAGAACCGCTTCTTGCAGGAGCGGATTTCTATAAGGAAGCACTACCGCTGCTTGTTGAAGGCCTGAGCCCAAGAAGATTAGCTTTTGCGATACAAACCAACCTCTGGAAACTTACCCCTGAAATAGCTGAAATTCTTGCTGAATATAATATTCCTATCGGATCCAGCCTTGACGGTCCAAAGGATCTCAATGACCTGCAGAGAGGAAAAGGATATTATGAAAAAACGATGAAAGGGTACGAAATTGCCCGATCGCATGGACTTGATGTGAGATTCATTACTACTTTTACTTCCTACTCCGTAAATTTCAAGGAGGAAATTTTCAACTTTTATCGTGACCAGGGTTTTACACTTAAGCTTCACCCCTGCCTGCCCTCTTTGAAAGGTGATAATCCTGAAAAATGGACAATAGACCCGGAACAGTATGGGGAACTTTTGATTTACCTCCTGGACAAGTATCTGGAAAACATAGGTCGAATTGAAGTTATGAACATTGACCAACTCTGTAAGTGTGTATTCACAGGTAAGGGAACTGTCTGCACCTATGTTGACTGTATGGGAGATACCTTTGCTGTGGATCCCGACGGAGACATTTACCCTTGCTATCGCTTTATAGGCTTGTCCGAATGGGTTATGGGAAACGTCTACGACCACCCCACCATGGCAGACCTTGCCCAGTCCGAAGCCTGGAAACGTTTACAGCAGTTTAAAGAATATGTGGACAGAGAATGTGGAAAATGCCCTCATATCAAATATTGTAGAGGCGGATGCCCTTACAATGCCCTGGTATATACGGACGGCAAAATAACAAGTGTAGACCCTTATTGCACTTCATACAAGATGATCTTCGACGAAATAACCGAAAGAGTCAACGAAGAAATGTTTGGTTCTTCCGGGATGGACATGTTTATGCCTCAGGGCGCAGGGCCTTCAAAGCATAGCATAATGTCTCTTATGCTCAAAAAAATATGATGATTTATTTTTTCAAAGAACCAAGTTTTCTTAATTTTTGACGGGCTATTTCAGCTCTTTTCTTCATTCCTTTCTTTTCCCACAGATCAGCTGCAATTTTAAAAGCGTTTTCTGCACTTCTTAAGTTGTCAAGCTTCAGGAAAACTCTCCCTTTCTCATACCAGACCTCAGGAAGATCCGGCCTGTACCGGGTAGCCTTCTCAAAAGCATGTAAAGCTTCTTTTTCCAAACCTGATTCAAAAAGAACTTTTCCTCGGAGCAGCCAGATTTCCTGGTTTTCAGGTTTTATCTCAAGGACCTTTCCAAATGCTTCTTTTGCTTGTTCCCGGTCTCCCAGTTTCACATGGAGTTTACCTTTTTCAAAAAAAGCACATGCATCAGGGGGATTTTTATTCAGGGCCGCTTCGGATTCTTTCAAATCTTCTTCACATTGGTGAATTAGTTTGAGTACTGCTTCTTTTCCTTCCCAGGCATTTTTCTGTACCGGATTAAGAGAAATTGACCTCTCGAAAGCTTCAAGAGCCTGTTTAAAACGCTCAAGCTTCATTAGTGCAAATCCGATGTTGGTCCAGAGTCCGGCATGACCGGGGTTCAATCCCGACGCTTCTTCAAAAGTTTCAAGAGCTTCTTCATAATATTTTAATTTTAGCAAGGAGTTACCTTTATGGAAGAAAGCTGCAAAATGATGCGGACTTTCAGAAAGCACGTTCTCAAAAGCTTCAAGAGCAAGCCTGAGTTTACCCTGCCTGTAAAGAGTTACTCCTGCTTCATAAAGCTCTT
>JAUPKV010000083.1 GCA_030837265.1 Methanobacteriota archaeon | reverse complement strand
GTTTATAAGAATATTTATAGAACCACACAATATAGGAATCTCGTTGGTTTCCTCAGACTTTTCAAAGATGAGATCCTTTAAAAGAGGATATTTCTCTGAGAGAGATAAAAGGACATCGATAACCTTCTCTCCTGAAAGCAGGAGTTCGGATATGCCCGCAGCTTCACGCAAATTTGCAAATAGCTTAATCTTTATTTCAGTCATGAGAATGACTATCTCATCCTGCCCCTTAAATATACCTATTTAAAAATTTGAGATACGTAAAGTAATTCCAAAAAAATATTAAGATTAATATTATTACCTGTTAGATATACAATTATAGATAAACAGATAAAAATATATATCAGATGTACATATCGATCAACATGCTAACACTTTTTGAAGCAGTAATAATTGGGTCTATTCAGGGGATTACAGAATGGCTGCCAATAAGCAGTAAAGCAATGACATCTCTTGTAATGATTAAATTTTTTGGAAAAACGCTCTCCGAAGCACTTCCAATGGCCATATGGATGCAGATAGGAACTTTACTGGCTTCAGCAATATACTTCAGAAAAGAAATTAATAAAATTTTAAAAAGACTTCCAGTATATTTTTCAGAAACAATTCTGGGAAATAAATCAGGTAAAAAATCGAATCTCAAAAAGGAAGAGAATGAAGAAGACAGCTTAATTAGCTTTCTTATAATAGCAACCTTCATGACAGGAATCATAGGGGTTCCTATCATGCTTTTTGTTGTTGAAGAGGCCCAGCTTTCCGGAGACGCTGCAACTGCAGTCATAGGAATATTTCTAATAGTAACAGGTATCCTCCAGAGGGTTTCAGCAAATGTGAAAAGTACAAAAAAATTGCCGAGCACAAAAGATGCATTCATTGTCGGTTTGGGCCAGGGTTTTGCCGCACTTCCGGGTATTAGCAGGTCAGGAACTACAACCGGGCTTTTCCTCTTTCGAAAATTCGACTCTGAAAACGCTCTTCGATATAGTTATTTGATGAGTATTCCTGCAGTCCTCGGAGCTGAAATTGTATTACAAATCACAGATATTATAAAAGTAGATTTTGCTTCTATTCTTGCAATAGTTTTCTCTTTTGTATTCGGCTTGCTCACAATAAGTACTTTCTTAAAAGTGGCTAAAAAAGTTAATTTTTCGAGTTTCTGCATAATATTGGGTTTATTGAGTATTTTATCCCTATTTTTATAAGTATATGAAAAATCTCAAGTTTTTGTAGATTTCACCGTATTTCAAGTAGAAAGCTGAGCCTCCTGCATTGATAAGCTTTCATCATATCACTTAAATAGAACTATGTCTTATAAGGAGGCAGCAGGCTGGAAGGTATGGAAAACAATGCAGCAAATCTCTGAAATAAAATATAAATTTTTAGGACTCATTATATTCCTTTCTGCCCTATTAATCAGAATGTATGAACTTGGAGAACGGGTTTTTCACCATGATGAAAGCATACATGCCAGTTTCACCCTGAAGCTTCTCGATACCGGAGAATATATATATCAACCCTCTTATCATGGCCCTTTTCTTTTCCATACTACTGCTATTATTTTTCATTATCTTGGAATCAACGATGCGACAGCACGCCTGATCCCTGTCTTTTTCGGAGTTGCCACAATTCTTCTGCTCTTTCTGCTTGAGAAAGAACTCGGGAAAAAAGGAGTACTCTGGTCAGCTTTTTTGATTGCATTTTCTCCAAGTATGGTATACTACTCCAGATTTTTCAGGAATGATTTGACAATAGTTTTCTGTACCCTTGCAACCGTTGCAGGAGGAATACGATACCTGAAGAACCTTAACACCAGAAAGAGATATCCTTACCTTCTCCTGGTCGCATCTTCGCTTGCCGTTGCCGTAGCCTCAAAGGAAAACGCTTATCTGGTCATTCTGATGTTTGGCGCTTATGGAGGGCTTTTCCTGGTATACAGATTTTATTCAGAATGGAGAAAAGGAAATTCAAGCTTAATGAAAGCTCTCCAACTCAAAGGTTCAGCTGTTCTTCCCTTCCTTCCAGAGCTCTTTCTCTCAATTTTTGTATTCTTTTTCATTGCAATGATGTTTTACACTAGCTATTTCAGGTACTATACGACTCCTTTCGAGATTGTGGAAAAGGCTTTTGCACACTGGATGGAAATGCATAGAATCCAACGCCTGGGAGGGCCCTTTTATTATTATATCCCGATACTTCTTTTATATGAAATCCCAATCTTATTCTTTGGAATCCTGGGCCTTATCCATTTCTTGAGAAAGAAAGACAAAAACTTCACTTTTTATATTTTTCTCTCTTACTGGGCAGTTGCAAGTCTGCTGCTTTACTCATACCTTCAGGAAAAAGTTCCCTGGCTTGTAGTGCATATTGTCCTGCCCTTCGCAATTTTAGCAGGAGCTTTCCTTGGGGATTTCGTTTCAAAACCTGCTTTGAAAATAGATCGTTCCAAAGTTCGAATTATGATGACAGGTATTCTGGCACTCACCCTGATAGTGTCTCTATTTCAGTGCGTTTCTGTGAACTTTTACAAAAGTATGGACCCAAATGAACGGATGATCCATACACAGTCGTCTCCGGAAATTCGGGATCTTATGACGAAAATTGAAGGATTCAATAAAAAGACAGATACCCTAACTCTGTGCGTTTTAGATCCCGACGACATGTATTGGCCTTTGCCCTGGTATCTGAGAGACTACAAACTGGCGGCTTATTTAAGAAAACCTCCGTCGAACCTGAATTACGATGCTATTATAGCACCCGTGGAATACCAGATGTTCAGGGAAATATCTGAAGATGAATATGCTTCCTATAACTTTACCCTACGCCCAACTAGAGATTTTATCCTATATTACAAAAAAGGTCTGGAAATGAGTCAAAGATAAATGCACGTATGAGTATGAAAAAGATATGATTTAATTGGAGTTCAGTCTAAAGATTATAAAAATAAAGGAATAGATATGAAAATTTTAATAATAGGAAGTGGGCTTGCAGGTCTGTCAGCCGGGTATAAGCTTTGCAAATCGCATCAAATCACGATTATTGAAAAAGATGCGGAAATAGGGGGGATGGCTGCAAGTTACTGCCAGAATTACAACGGGAAAGAGTATTTTATCGAAAAGTATTACCATCATATATTCAGGAGTGATTCGGAGCTTCTAGCCCTGATTAGAGAGCTGGGGCTCGATAAGCAAATGCTGTGGCTTAAGGGAACAAATGCCTATTTTATAGATGGGAAAAATTACCCTATGAACACTCCTGTTCAAATCCTGCGATTCAGTCCTCTTTCCTTTACCGACCTGGTAAAGCTTGGTTTGCTGGTTTTGAGGATAAGGACAATAAATGATACTAGTTCATATGACAGGATAAATGCAAGAGATTGGATTATAGCTACTGCAGGCAGGTCAGTGTATGAAAACTTTTTTGCACCCCTCATGAAAAGCAAATTTGGTGGCAATGCCGAAAAGATCTCTGCAGCCTGGCTGATAGGGCGTGTGAAAATAAGATCGGATAGAGGAAAAGAAGGAGAGAAACTGGGGTACCTGAGAGGGGGGTTTAACTCTCTGATAGAGGCTTTATCCAAAGAGATTACTGAAAATAAAGGCAAAATCTTCAAAAATAAAGAAGTAACCGAGATCTTAATCAACGATAATAGGGTGCAGGGAGTAATTATTGACGGGGAAATCATACCATGCGATGCGGTGATTTCAACTGTTGAGCCCCGAGTGCTGGATAAACTCACTAAAGGCAGGCTAGAGTCTCTTCACGAAATCCTTAATAATATCCGCTATCAAGGAACCGCATGTGCCTTGATAGGCCTTGACAAAAGGATAATGGTAGACGGAAATTACTGGTTGAATATAAAAGCTGATGTATCTTTTGGAGCGGTAATCGAGCATACGAATTTTATGCCTCTTGAGGACTACGGAGAACACCTGATCTACTTAACTGCTTATTTCCAGGATGAAAAGGAATTTCTTTGGATGAAAACAGAAGAAGAAGTCCTTGATTCATACCTGGAGGGCCTGAAAAAAATGTTTCCTGCATTTTCAAGGGCAGACGTTCATTGGGCAAAGCTATTCCGTAGGATTGATACTGCGCCTGTGTATGAGCAGGGGTATCTTAAAAAAATTTTGCCTTTTGCTGCAGGGCCGTCCGGATTATATCTTGCAGGAATGTTCTCTTCTACGAATTATCCTGAAAGAAGCATGAATGGCTCTGTTAAAGCCGGGTTCGAAGCTGCAAACTTACTATTAAAAAAATAAGACATACCAACCTGCTGGCTCAAGTGAAGAGAATGATTTCGAATTTTCATCGCAAAATTATGGATCAAAAGAATTGGTGTTTGACTCAATATAGTCTCTTAGGACAAACTATTATATATTCTAAGGGATAATAATTACTGTCAGCGTATGCAGAATTTATTTCTGCAGGAATATCTGTCTTTTCTAACTTGTCATTAGTGGGGATTTTGTCAGTGATAAAAAAAGAAAAGATAGCTAGATCTAAAAATCTGGACTTCTGCCGTTATTTCTGGAAAAGTCCCGGACGCTTGAAAGAGCTGCCAGGCTTTCGGGAAAGGAGTTTGAGCAGCATATAAAAGAGGAGTGGTAAAATATGTTATTCATGGACGTTAGTACCTGGGACCCTTCGAACCGTGATAAGATTCTTGAACACTTCAAGAAACTGGAGGTTCCTGAAGGAATTGATATCATTAACCAGTGGGTCGACCTTTCAGGAAACCGTATTTACATCCTTTACGAAGCAGAAAGTGCCGAGGCTTATGGAGTCTTCAACCTTCCATGGTCGGATGTCTGCATAATTGACAGCGTACCCGTTATGGAAGTCTCTGAATTCATGCAGCTTCTGCCAAAGTACAAAAAATAAACTATGCCGTTTTAATAAGGTTTAAAGAAAAAAACAGATCGATGAGCTATACCTTAAAGCTCATCGAAAATTTGCATTTTATATTCTTCAAACGTGAAAGCCTTACAGTTTTTCTGTTTTCATGAAGCGCTTTCAGGTTTTTAACATTATGGTTTTTATGTGCAGATATTCGGAAAGGGCATCACTTCCATTTTCCCTTCCGATTCCGCTTTCTTTAATTCCGCCAAAGGGTACCTCGGGAGCTACCTTAAGGTGTTGGTTTATCCAGATAATTCCTGCTTTCAAATGCTCACATCCGGAAATAGCCTTATCCAAATTTTTAGTCCATACAGATGCTCCAAGCCCATAGATAGTGTTATTGGCTCTTTCAACTGCTTCGTCGAGATCCTTAACTCTAACTACAGGCAGCACAGGGCCAAATACTTCTTCTTTTATAAGCCTGGACTCCTCGGAAACGTCCACAATAAGAGTAGGTTCAAAGAAATACCCTCTTTTGTGAGAATTATTTCCAGGGACTTTTCCTCCTGTGAGAATCCTGCCTTCACCCTTTTCTTCGATCTGGTTCACGAGCTCTTTTATATTTTCCCACTGTCTACGATTGTTAAGGGGGCCCATATCGATATTTTCCTCTAATCCATTACCGACTCTCAAATTCCTGGTGGCAGCTTCAAGCTTTTTTATGAACTCATCGGCTATGGATTCAAAAACATATACCCGTTTGACAGCCGTGCAAGTCTGCCCGCAATTATAAAATCTCCCCCTAAGTGCTCCGGAAACTGAGCTTTCCAGGTCTGCGTCATCACAAACGATCATGGGATCGCTTCCTCCAAGCTCGAGAGATACTCTTTTTTTCCCGCTGGCAGCAAGCTCTGCTACCCGTCTTCCAGTCTCGCATTCCCCTGTAAAAGATACTTTTCTTACCTTATGCTCTTTAACCAGAGCTTCTCCCACAAGCTCTCCAGGCCCTGTAACTACATTAAGCACTCCTGCCGGAAGCCCGGCTTCATTAAGTATAGAAGCAAGAGTAAGGTTTGTAAGAGGAGTACTGCTTGCAGGTTTTAACACAAGCGTGTTTCCGGAAATCAGTGCAGGACCTATCTTCCAGGCCATAATAAGAGCAGGCATGTTCCAGGGTATTATAGCTGCACACACCCCAATAGGCTTTTTTACCGAAAAGGCGTATCCGTTCTGAGGGACCTGAATAAACTCCCCCTGAATACTGCTCGAAAGCCCGCAGTAGTATTCAAGGACATTTACAAAACCTTCTATCTCGTTTTTAGCCTCGTGTAGAGGTTTCCCCTGTTCCTGCGTAAGCAGGACTGCGAGTGCATTTTTTCTTTGTCTTACTATCTCTCCAGCCCGGTAAAAAACTCTGGCTCTCTGCTGAGGAGACGTGGAAGCCCAATTTCCAAAAGCTAATGATGCTGCTTCAACTGCCAATGCCACATCATCGCCTGTGCCCATGGGAACATGGTCAAGAAGCTCACCTGTAGCCGGATTTATGACATCAAAAAATTCGCCGCTGAACGCTTCCACTGCTTTTCCGTTAATCTGCATCTTCATAAACAGTAGTATTTACGAAAACCTATTTTAAGATTACAAAAGGTGATTTACTACATGACCCCATCTGTAACAAAAGCTTTTGCCAACCTTGACATAAAAGAACGAAGAGTAGAATTTACACCCTTAAGATTTTTCTAGAAATTCTGCTTGTGCTGCTGCTTAAAAGATTATCACTACAGAATATCCAGAACAAACTTTGCATAAAGGGAGATAATCGAGAAGAAAGATAAGGAGTCTGTCTTCTCAAATAGAATTCCCTTATTTTTATGTCAAATCAGGCTTCTATCTGGTTAATTTTATTGTAAAAATCTATTATCAGCTTTGTTGCCTCGCTATCCATATTTAGCTGGAAAGTCCGGATTTGCTTTCCAAGAGGTTTTTCAAGAACAATGCCTGAACCGACCAGAGGCGTGATGACTCTTGACACGCTTGAATGAGACAGCCCGGTTTCCTGGGCTATTCCAGAAAGGTAGGTTGATTCGTTCTGGTTTTCGATCAAGTTCTTAAGCACAGTCATCTGTGCGGTTTTCCCAAAAATTTTTTCTAATGGATCCATTGATATCATCTCAGAGGTGGCTACTGTACGTAAGTGATTGCTATTTTCAATCTGGCTATATTCACTGTTGTAAGTAAACGACATAAATTGCAGATGCAAATAGAATGTCGAATACTTTACAATCAATTGCGTTAGAACGTCGATTACTGTATTACATTAGGAGATATATAACGATGTTCAGACTAAATATTTTAAAGGAGGATATTCTTCTAATAATAGTGACAGGTTTAAAGACATCTCTTATATAGTCTGTACTTTATCTAAGTATCAACCGGTGCCTGTGATGAAAAACTTTGCTGATCCGTGATGAGCCCTATGAGTCCTGAGGCACCAAATGATTATCTGTACATTTAATACTAAGAATGCAGACAAGTACATGACCTATCGCCGGTCTTAGACATTACAAGAGCCTTTCTTTTGCAGATTACGAAATGAGGGACATAGAAAAGAGGCTTACTGAGTGAGGAATTCTTAAAAGAAAATTAAATCTCTAGAGGAGAAATGTATTTTACTTAAGTATACATG
>JAUPKV010000010.1 GCA_030837265.1 Methanobacteriota archaeon | reverse complement strand
TTATTCTTTGATTTTAAAGATAGATTCCGCTATCCTTAAAATACTCCTTTTTTCCAATATTCTTAATTGATGGAGATTATAACTCGGACTTACGCAGTTGAACTGAGATTTCAACAGTATTAAACGTTCAACTGCCTAAAACATGAATTTAACCATAAAGGCTATTGTGTTTGATTTAGTGTCTCAAGTGCGTAAGTCATATGTATACGCCGTAGAAGGGCGGGATAAATATATAAAAATAGCTATATTTGTTAGTCTCGTATATGCTCATTAGTACAAACTTCCTATCTAAGGGTAACGATGAAATCAATACTCAAAAAAGGTAAGGTGAAAAGTACTTTCATTTATTTGTGCATGTTATTCGAAGAATTTCATGTTCGTTTTGGAGGAAAATATTATGATGGAACTTATGCAAGGTTTGCCAGACAATGTTCTGGGCATCATTGGTAGTGGAACGATAACAGGAGAAGACTACGACACTGTACTAATCCCTGCAATGAAAGACAAACTGCAAAGGCACAAGAAGATTCGTATGCTTTATCAATTGAACAAGGACTTTATGCATTATGCACTGGATGCTTACTTAGAAGATGCAAAGGTGTCATGGCATACACTTTCATTCGAAAAAGTTGCGGTTGTTTCTGATGTTCACTGGATAAATGATTCTGTCAATGTATTCAAATTCATTATTCCTGTCCGAGTGGCAGTTTTCAGTAATAATGAATTTGATAAAGCAAAGATCTGGATCAGTGAATAATATTATTTATATCAATATATGGCTTTTATAAGTATTTGACTTGCCAATTTTTGTCCGCTTCCCTCTAGTAAAGGTCAAATTTTAAGTAAAAACTCAGTTTCCAAAAGCTTGTTTATATACCTTGCATCCTTCTGTCCGATTTTATTGCATAATGGGATATAAGACTTACGCGGTTGAAATGAAAAATCGATAGCATTAAACCTTCAAATGTCTAAATATTGAATTTGACCACAATGTATATTGTGCTTGATTTTTACTTCAAGTGCGTAAGTCCTACACTTGATATTTATACACTGGAGATCCACTATCTTCTGGAGATGCACTATAATCCGCATATACCGTGTTGTAATACGTCGGTCCATTGTAAGAGAAAAGCAGGTTAAACATCAAGCTGCAAAAAATAATTAACATTACTACATTGAAATAAGAGTCTTCTTTATTTCTTCAAGTTCTTCTTTTGTGATTTCGCCTTTAGCGTATCGTTCTTTTGCAATATCCAATGCAGACTTTCCTTCACCACCGCGCGTCTTGTTCCGATTAATGAGATGTTTGATTGATAAACAAAACAGTATAAATATAGGAACCCAAAATATGAATGATATAAAAAGCACTATAATTTCACTTGAGCCTATCATCGATTGTCCCCATTCATTTTACTCGATACAGACAACGTATATAAGAAAATGAATCTTGATATCATCTGCGATTTATTTTAATTAATTTAAAGAGTTCTTGTATATATGTATAGTGGTGAAGGTCTTGCTGGCACTTCTCACCCTTGGGTTATATACTGATCTGATTTTTTTAAATTCTCTTTTCTCTTTTTAAGCGCACACATAATTAAGAGATGTAAACATGAGAGATTCTTATGCTTATGTTTTTCAATAACTCATACTCACTACCACTTGCCAAAAGCAGGTTAAAAGATTATAGATTATCTTACAAAACTGATAACCTGAAAGAAAGAGACACCTTAAAACCTGAATAAAAAGCAAATATTTAATACAATTAATATAAAATTCAAAATTCGCAGTAAAAAAGTAAAAATAGCAAAAAGATAGTAAAATTAAAACGTGAATTTTTATATAGATATCGTGTCGCTCTTTTCCCTTTTGAAAATCGCAGTTACGTTGCCTTCTTCATCAATATCGTTCTTGATCAAAACCAGTTCCCATCCTTCGTTTCCGATTCTTTCGAGTTCGCTCATCATTTGTGGCATGTTAAAACCATCAAGCCTGCGAGAATCATACTCCCATTGATGTATCATTTCAATACCCCTCCAGTTACGATAAAGATAAATTTTGTAATGTTTTATATTGAAATGAAACTATAAATAACCCGAACAAAAAGAAAAAATCAATCCGGTATTTCTCTTCGATACGGATATCCTAACTTCTTTTCTCTGGATTCCTTACTCTCAGTCCCAGTTCCTCAGGGCTTCATTTTCTTAAAATAAACTTACTTCCCGTTAGCAGAAAGTCCCGGAACTGCGGACCGAAAGAGCATTCCCTTCTCCCAGCTGATCCTGCGGATTCTCTCACGTGCCATGAAATCAAGTACAAGTTCGATATCTTCAGGATATCGTGCACTGGGATATAAGGGAGGGAGGGGCGGCGAATCCTGCCTTGAAACATAGAACATATTTTCACCAAAATAAGCGATAAAATCAAGCTGATATTTTTTGAACACAAGACAAATATATTTTTTTGAAAGAGGAGGCTTTGCAAATTCAAAGTCCGCATCCGTCAGTTCAATTTCTGCCCTGTACATGAAAGAGAAATTCGCAGGATAGGATATAAACTCCAAGGTGCAGAGACAACTTACTTGCCTGAATTTCTCGAAGACGTATTGACACCGGCATCAGATATAGATCCGATCAGAACAAAAATAAATCAGATCAGAACAAAAATAGATCAGATCAGAACAAAACGAGTCTTCCCTTAGTGGCGATCCATAAAGCATTTCTTCATTATTTTCAAACTTCTCATTTCAGGGCGGAAGATTCTTTCTTCAGGATTTTTTGATCAAGGAAGACTTCTTTTTCTCGACTCTTTCAAGAAGTTCCTTTCCAAGTTTAGAATAATCTTTTTTAGCAATCTTTTCTTTGTTCACGGTTTTTTGAGCAAGAATAGCTTCATCCTCTATCTCCTCAAAGAGGCTTGAAAATTTATCAAAAGTTAGAATACATGTTTCAAGCAGCTTCTTCTGCGCAGACAGGTCACCTGGAG
>JAUPKV010000082.1 GCA_030837265.1 Methanobacteriota archaeon | reverse complement strand
TCCACGGAATATTTCCATTCCAATAATCTTCTCTATTTCGAGAGGGAGTACCACCCAAAACTACTGTAAAAATATCTCCGATTTTATTTATTTCCCACCCCTCCGGAATCTCCCCTAATTCCGAAGGAATCATTTTTATATATTTATGCCCCGGAAACCTGAACTTAACGAACCATTCTTCATAAACCAGCTTTGCCATTTGTTCAAGGATTTCTATTCTGCGGGTGTTGTTTTCGATTAGGTCGTCGTAACTGGAGAGGATGGAGGCGATTTTTCTTTGGATTGGTAATTGAGGAAAGTTTACTGTAAGACTGTGAATATGATTTCTGTTAATGGTAGGGTTTGATGCCCCACAATCGTATTGTTCTAAGTTCATGGTTTGAAGAAAATAATATGAACATTTTTCGTCATTTCCATGAAAATCTTTTACCCAAAGTGTGGTATCATGAGGCCAGAATGATCTGTTAGAATAAAAAATACTCCCAAGTGTTCCTTTTCTTCCAATTACGACCCCTGGACCTTTTACTTTAAAATCAGAATGTGTGCTTTTAGGTCCAGAAGATGAAATAACTTGATAAGGCCCTGGATGTTGCTCTTTTTTGGTAATGTCAAATCCTCTTTGGAATGTGAGCATTTCACCAAGAGTTGTTTCTCTCCATTTTTTTTTGTTGCTGAAACTCACAAATTATCTCCCCAACAGTATCTCAATATTTTCAGAAATCTGTTCTTCCAGTTCCTTTGCTTCAATATTCAGTCCTTCAAGCTCCTCATTTAACTCTTCCAGTCTCTCGATAAAATCAAAATCATCTTCAACGGCTTCGGCAACTCCTACATATCTTCCCGGATTCAGAGAATATCCCTGCTCTCTAACCTCATCAAGAGTTGAAACCTTGCACAACCCTTTGACATCCTCATAAAGTTCGCTTCCACCTTCTTCGCGGTAGCTTCTTACGATTCCTGCGATCTTTTCGATCTGCTCGGCGGTAAAGTCCCTGTGTGCTCTGTCGACCTGCGTGAAAATTTCCCTGGCATCGATGAAGAGAATCTTATCTTTTCGGGCTGTTCTGGCTTTGCCTTTGTCCAGGAACCAGAGAGTGCAGGGCAGGGTGACGGTGTAAAAGAAGTTTGAGCCGATGGAAACCATTACGTCAACTGCGTTGCTTTCGAGGATCTGTTTGCGGATTTCGGCTTCTGTGCCTCTGGCATCCGAGGCTGAATTTGCCATCACAAAACCGGCTCTGCCTTTTTCATTAAGGGCTGACCAGAAGTGCTGGATCCAGAGATAGTTTGCGTTATCGGTCGACGGGGTGCCAAGTGGGAGTCTTTTATCGCCTTTGACCTTTTCAAAATCGACTTTTTTCACGTTAAAAGGAGGATTTGCCATTACAAAATCGAAAGTTCCGACTGAGTTGTGGATGTCTTCGTAGTAGGTGTTGCCTTCTTTAATATCCCCGGAGAGGCCGTGCACTGCAAGGTTCATTTTGCAAAGCCTGACTGTATCGGCTACCTTTTCCTGGCCGTAGACCGAGATTTCGGAACTGGCTTTTCTGTGGTGGTTTTCCACGAAATGGGCGCTCTGGACAAACATACCGCCTGACCCGCAGGCAGGGTCAAGGATTTTTCCGTGGTAGGGCTCGATGATTTCTACGATCAGCCTGACAAGGGACATGGGAGTGAAGAATTCCCCGCCTTTCTGGCCCTCTGCCATTGCGAATTTGCCAAGGAAATATTCGTATATCTTGCCGAAAGTATCGCCTTTGATATCAGGGGGCAGTTTGAAGGCTTTTAAAAGGGCAACGAGCAGGTCATTTTCAAAAGATGTGTAGTTTCTTGGCAGGATATCGGTCAGTTCAGGGTTTTCGGCTTCAATTGCTTCCATTGCATCATTTACAGCCTTTCCTGTGTTTTCGCTTTCTGGCAGGTTCAGCAAATAGGTGTATCTTGCTTTTTCCGGAAGGTAAAGGACTCCTTTTGCCTGAAAATCCACTTTAGAAATTTCGTTTTTTCTTCTCCGGCTGGATGCGTTATTTTCCAGCTCCAGATTAAGTTCCTGTTCTGCATTGGCGAATTTGAACTCGGCATATCTTAGAAATATTAATCCGAGCACGGGGACGGAATATTCCGAGGCTTTCAAGCCGGAATTTGCCCGGAGTTCATTTGCTACGTCCCATAACCGTTTTTCAGTTTCGTTATTATTGCCTGCCATTTTCACATCTTCTTTTGAATTTGTTTTTACTTCACATCACTGAATTTACATATATAAGTTGTCAAAAGTGATGGAAGTTGAATAAGTAAATTTGCTGGTAAAATAAAATTTTTAGAACTTTAAAATACAGTTCAAATTTCTTTACATTAATTCTTGTCCTAATATTAATTAAATTTGCACAGTTTTGAGGTGATTAACATGAGAATTGATCTTGTTCAAAAAATAGACGGATATGGTAACGAATATGTCGAGAAAAAGCTTCAAAAGTACGATAACGATGAGTGTTAAATGACCAACAGAAGAGCTTGGAATTTTTATTTGATCATTTCTTTTATCAAGGTAGAAGGGATCACATTCACTTCTTACCATGAAAATCCACTGCTTCTGTTATGGTTCCTGATGTGCAACGTCCGATACCTGTCATAAAGGGCTAAGTTCAGGGTAAGGAGGAGAACAAAAAAAAGTGTATTAAAAAGGTTGATTGAACCATTGTACCTGGGCAGCAGGAAATTGAATACAAGAATTATGCCAAAGTTCACGATGGACATCACTATAAACTCTCGTATGATAGATTTCAAGTGGGTTCCACGCATGGCGAGCCAATGGCTCAATGCGGTATTTATCACGATGAGAAGAGCAATACCTGTAGCAAGCTGTAAGTTGCTTGATCTTACCTCGGGAAGCACCTGGGCAAAGATTATGCTCAGGAGGGATACCAGCACTATTTTCTCTATAAGGGAATTATTGAAGGAATATTCTGAAGAATTAAGTTCCGGGAGACTGTTTTCAATGCCCGGTCCGGATATATCTTTCGAGATGACAGAGGCAGGATCGGCAGCAATTGAAAAGCCAGGTCTCATGGGAGGCAAGTCCCGGAGCAGCCACCATGCCATTGTTAGCACGAATAAAGCCCAGCCAATCAGAATCAGTGCGTTTGATGGGTTGGCTTTTATCCAGTCGGTTGTGTCCAGTTTGGCGATATGTATCCAGTATTCCTGCGGAAGCTTGATAAAGATCCATATCAGAGCTGCAGCGGCAATTAATTTCTTTTTTGTAAGCACCAGCGGATCCCATTTCAGGCGGACAGCCTCGTAAAAAATAAAGAAATATTCAAAGGTGTTGGGGAAAATAAGCAGTAGAGGACGTAGTTGTGTTAGTTCGAAAAGGGTCACGCCGATCAGCCTGTAGTAAAAAAGGAATCGGCTTACTTCAAAAGCGAAAAAGTTTGACCAGTTGCGCAGGGTTGAAAGATACGTAATAGTCAGGTAATAGATGTCCAGAGCTTTGTCGTAGCCCTGATAGCCTTCCAGAGGGAGGCTGGTAAATTGCTGGAAGATTGTCTGGTCTATTGTATCGAGGCTTAGAGAAGCTATTATCGCCGGAAGAGGATATCTGGGAATAGCAAGCGGTATAAAGAAACGTGCCATAACCACAGCCCAGAAAATAAATAGATCCGATGTATCTGCCATTTTAAGTTTTCTCTCCCTTTTAGGTCTCGTCCTGTGGCTACCACTCTTATACTTTCTTACTATCATGACCGCTCAAATTACCATGACTGCTCAACCTACTATTACCGCTCAAACCGCCCGGCCGGAAAGTTGATAGTATAAATTTTCATTTATTATAATATCTTTATTTATTTTTATGGTACTCCGACTATTATATTCATATCGAAACTAATATTCTCATCACGAAACCGGTTACTCATCTGGCTTGATTTATCATAATCTGTTCTTTATATAACTTTAATTTTAATTTTATCTATTCGGTTAAAAATAAATTAGAATAAGTCCTGAAAATAACCTGTAACAAAGAACCTGTAACAAAGAACCTTTACCTGTCATGAACGCCTGTCAGATACGAGTCAATGTCGGATACGAATCTGTACACGAGTTAAAGAAAACAGATAGTGAATCGAATTTGCTCACATTTTAGTCTCTACCAGAAGGTAATTTGATCAGATCTTTCCAGAACCTTATGTGAAAAACTTAGTACTAAAAGTTAAATCCTGTTCTGACTATAGTGCTAAAAAGCCAAAAAGCCAAAAAGCCAAACGAGCAAGGAACTTTTAATTATAGACGCAAACCCGGAAAAAATGAGCTGATCTCCTATGCACCCGAAAACCCAACAGATCCTTGAAGTCTTCGAAGAAATCAATAAAATCCCGCGGCTTTCAAAGCACGAAGAAGAAATTTCTCTCTGGCTACAGGAATGGGGCAGGTCCAGGGACTTTGAGGTAAAAGCCGATTCCTTAAACAATGTCCTTATCAAAGCTCCTGCAACATCTGGCTATGAGAATTCTCCTACACTCGTTCTGCAGGGGCATATGGACATGGTCTGCGAGAAATGTAAAGACTCTAAACATGACTTTTCCAGAGACCCCGTAAAATGCATTTGTGACGGGAACTGGATGCGGGGAGATGGGACTTCCATAGGGGCAGATAATGGAATTGCACTTGCAGTCGGGATGGTGCTGGCAGATGCAGGACAGAAAGGAGAAATCGGACATCCGCCACTTGAACTTCTTTTTACGGTAGATGAGGAAACAGGTTTGACAGGAGCACAGGGGCTTGAAGTTGGTTTCTTTGAAGGAAAATTGCTCCTGAATCTGGACTCCGAGGATGAAGGGGTTTTCGTAGTAGGGTGTGCAGGCGGGCAGAATTCCCTGATAACACTTCCTGTTGAGTGGGAACTATTTGACTGCGAAAAAGAAAGTTTATTCAGGTTTTTCAGGCTCTCTGTCGAGGGGCTGGAAGGTGGACATTCCGGGGTTGAAATCGACAAGCAGCGTGCAAATGGGATACAGCTGATTTCCCTTGCACTGGTCGGGCTCAAGCAAAAGATAGGGGCAGAAAATATAAGGCTTGTCCTGCTAAACGGGGGCAGCGTACACAATGCAATCCCCAATACAGGAGAGGCATTTTTCGCACTTCAGATTGAAAAGATCGAGAAGGCCGAAGAAGCCGTGGCAGGCATCAGGAAGGCGTTTCAGGTTGAATATGCAAAAACCGACCCTGACCTGGTTCTGGAGTTCAAAGAGGTTGGCAGGAAAATAGCCTTTGAAACTGCAGGAGATGAGATCACCAGAAAGGAAGTATCCTGTCGGGTCTTTTCTTCAGGCACAGAAGAGAGGCTTATAGGGCTGCTTCTGGGGCTACCGCATGGGGTTTACAGGATGTCGGATACCATCCCGGGGCTTGTGGAAACCTCAAATAACCTCGCAACAGTGCGGACAAAGGAAAACGAAATAATGATTATATCAAGCCAGCGAAGTTCCATTACTCTCAAGCTGGCTGAAATTACCGGAAAGGTGGAAGCCGTAGCAAAGCTGGCAGGAGCCCGGATTGAACATGATTCCGGATACCCTGCCTGGGAGCCTGACCTGAAGTCAGGTTTGCTCTTAAAATGCAGGCAGGTCTATAACGAAACTTTCGGGAAAGAGGCTGAGATTAAAGTCGTGCACGCAGGGCTTGAATGCGGAATTATCGGCTCTGTGTATGA